>JAZLHW010000026.1:0-56019 GCA_045617105.1 Selenomonadaceae bacterium
ATTGTTCAAGAAAATGCCATAAGCATTTTCCCTCCAATTTGCGTTTCAACGAAGCGGGAGATATGCTCACCGCTTGTTAAAATTTGTCTCCCCCACTTACAGCAAGCTGTTGAAGAAGGGGACATCTTAGCTTCGTTATCATGGTATTTCCCATCAATTCTCCTGTTTTCCCAAAAGGGAATTGATGTACTGCTGTGCCGTTCGTCCGGAAACTCCCGTGTGGCACATCTCCCACTGACGCGCCCCTGCCTCAAGCTCCTCATCAGACAGCGTGATCTCCGGATGCCTGTGTGCCAGCTCCTTGACGATCCTGAGGTACTCCATATATTCGGGGCGGAAATATCCGATACTGAGCCCAAAGCGAGCAGAAAGGGACAGCTTTTCCTGCACCGTATCATTTTGGTGCATGTCATCTGAAATATTGTCCGGCCGATCGTTCCAGCTCTCACGGATCAAATGCTGCCTGTTGCTTGTCGCATAAATCAGCACATTGTCCGGCTTGACCTCCAAGCCGCCCTCAATAACTGCTTTCAGGTACTTATACTCAATCTCAAATTCCTCAAAGGAAAGGTCATCCATATAAATAATGAAACGGTAATTGCGGTTCTTGATTTCCGCAATGATACGGGAAAGATACTTGAACTCATGCTTGTAGACCTCTATCATGCGAAGTCCTTGATCGTAATACTGGTTCAGGATCGCCTTAATACTTGTGGATTTTCCTGTCCCTGCATCGCCATAAAGCAAAACATTGTTAGCCTTGCGCCCTGCGACAAATGCCTCTGTATTGTCCTGAAGCCGCTTCTTCTGGCTCTCGTAGCCTATGAGATCTGAGAGCATCATATCGCCCGTTGTCGTAATCGGCTCCAAAATTTCTCCTGTTTCTTCCGGCTTCGGAGAAATACGAAATGCCTTATTCAAACCAAGCATGCCAACGCCATAACGTGCATAGAAATCCGTCACGATACGATACATTTCATCAGCATCTTTTGCCAGTGCAATAGCGCTGCTGAGTTCCTGCACCTTCTCACTTACACTCTTGTTGTAGATCTGCTCCTTCTTCTCTACCGCCCGATAATTCGCTACCACGGAAAAGCACTGCAAGCCCAAGGCATTCTCCATGGGAGAAAAATCATAAGCAAAAAGCTCATGAAAAATATGAAGATCATTTTTAACAAATTCATTGACGCTTCCCTCATTGCCGCCTCGCTTCTCACAGACAAGCGTAAAGGGGGTTTCCGTCACAGACAACAAAAAAGCAAGATAATTGTGCCAAAGATTCCCGTTGAAACCATACTTTGTTGACACATCCAACAGGCGATGCACCTGTTCCAGAACCTCCTCGCCTAATTCTTCTGCGTCATAGCCTCCTGCCTGAAAACGGCGGCAAATATCCGACAGCCTGCAAAGAATACTATCCTTACCGACCTTTCGATAAACAATTAGCTTTGATGTCAAATGATACACAGTAAATCCCCCTAAAAACAGCTTGCTTGTGCAAGCAAATTATGGACGCACGATTTTCTCCCATACAGCAATGAATCCGTACATCCTGTGAACAATAAAAAAAAGAGTGCTCCGAAGCACTCTTCCTTATCATGATTGGTGGCGGCACAGAGATTCGAACTCCGGACACTGCGGGTATGAACCGCATGCTCTAGCCAACTGAGCTATGCCGCCAAAGTGGTGGGCAGGGATGGATTCGAACCATCGTAATCCGAAGATGACAGATTTACAGTCTGTTGCCTTTAACCACTCGGCCACCTACCCATGTCTAACGTATAACCGCTAGCAACAATATGTATTATACATGCCGGAAACTATAGTGTCAACTACAATTTCAACAAATCACCTATCACTTATTACGCCGCATCCATGTAGGAATATCGATCAAGTCCTGTGCTGCCTGCTGCGGCTGCGGTACTGCCTGCTGCGGCATCTGCTGGGCGGGTTGTACTGGCGGCATACCCTGCCCCTTCGGATTTTGCGGAACCTGCACATTCCCAAAGAAAGAGCTCTGTGCCTGAATATTCCCCACACCAAAGGTTGGTGGCTGGATAACTGGTCCGTTCTGCATATTCACGGCAGGATTTTCTTCATCCTCAAACCCAGTTGCCACGATCGTAACCGTCACAGTATCTCCCATGGTATCGTCTACAGAAGTACCCCAAATAATATCAGCGTTCGGGTCTGCACTCTCTGTTATCATCGTAGAAGCCTCATTGACCTGCATCATCGGCATATCAGCGGAACCTGCAATGTTAATAAGGATCCTATGTGCACCCTTGATATCCGTTTCAAGCAAAGGAGAGTCGATCGCCGTGCGTACTGCATCGACTGCAGCATTCTCGCCCGTTCCTTCTCCAATTCCCATCAATGCCGTACCAGCATTGCTCATAATGGTCTTTACGTCTGCAAAGTCCAAATTGATGAACCCCGGCTTTGCGATCAAGTCAGAAATACCCTTGACACCCTGTCTCAAAACATCATCCGCAATGCTGAATGCCTGCGTCATCGGAGTATTCTTGTCAATCGACTGCATCAGCCGATCATTTGGAATCGTAATGATCGTATCTACATGCTGCTTCAAGTTTGCAATGCCCATCTCTGCCTTGCGGCGGCGTTGTGTCCCCTCAAAGGTAAAGGGCTTCGTCACGACACCTACGGTAAGTGCACCTACCTCACGGGCACATTGCGCAATGACCGGAGCTGCCCCCGTACCGGTACCGCCGCCCATGCCAGCCGTGATAAATACCATATCTGCCCCGCGCATTGCCTCAAGGACTTCCTCGTGGCTTTCCTGCGCTGCCTTCTCACCGATCTCAGGACGCGCACCTGCACCGAGACCGCGCGTAAGCTTCTCTCCAATCTGAATACGCCTCTGTGCCATGGAATTTAAAAGAGCCTGGGAATCCGTATTTACCGCAATAAACTCAACGCCCTCCAGCCCCAAGGAGATCATACGGTTGACTGCATTGCTGCCGCCACCGCCAACACCAACTACCTTGATTACGGCAGAATGCTTCACTGCTTCATCTTCAAACTCAAACACAATCAAAACCCCCACGAACATATATTTTCTTAATCAAATTCTTCATGCAAAACACTCCAGCAGAAATATGCCGGATAAATACATACCCATTCTACCATTCTTTTCATGTAAATACCATAGCTGACAACAGAAAAATTTTAAAACTGCAAAGCTTTCTTTCAAATATGGGCAAAAATCAGTATTTTTCAAGAATATATCTGCGAAGCATAGCAAGATTCTGAAAGATCCGCAGACCGAATGCCAAAAGCGCAACATAATAGAGATCGATTCCCAAGCGGTCGCCTACATAGACCAAAAAAGCTGCCAAAAGTGCGTTCGTAAAAAATCCTGTGATGAACACGGTATTATCAAACTTCTCTCCCACGGCAGCCCGCAGCCCTCCAAAAACAGAATCCAAGGCTGCCAAAAGAGCGACAGAGAAAAGCTTTGCATAAGCGAACGGAATGGCTACCGGCGCTACTGAGCCAAGCACAAGCCCAACGATCAAACCAAAAACTGGCAATATCATCTCGCAACCGCCCTTTCCTCTGCCTCATGCGCATATTCCTGCTTCAAACTTCCCTTGTAAGCAGGAATATAAACGGAATCACTTATCTTAATATCCATTTGAATTCCCCATACCTTCAAAGTCTCCATGACACCGCCCCGCATTTTCAATGCGTTCTCCAAGCTCTTTGCATCCCCGATGGCAGAGATCTCAAAGGGAGCAGAGGAACGCACGTTGTTGACGGAAAGTGTCGGACCGGCACAGCGAATTTCCGAGGTGGCGAGCAGCCTCTGCCCGTTGATGGAGATAGCTTCTGCACCTGCCGCCCGCAGTTCATTGACTACCTTTAAGATATCATCATCATGAATGACATACAGGTTCTGATTCTCGCCCGCCTTGGATTTTTGGGTGCTGTCATCCATTCGCACAAGAATCCCCTGTCCCTCCAAGGGAACGATCCCCGCCCTGATGCGGATGTCATTCCCCACAGAATCTCCCTCAGATACCTTTGTCTCTTCCAATTCCTTTTTTAATGCATCCCTTTCCTTTTCTGTCTGAACCAGCCGTTCCGACAGATCCTCCACACGTTGATAAGAAATGGATGCTTTCATATCCTCCGTTGTCCGAAACTGCACTGCCAGCATAAAGCCAAGCACCATGCAGACACAGGCAATCGACCAGCTTCCTTGCTTTATATGCTTCATAAAAATCCCTTGCTTCCCATCCTACTGCGCCAATTTAATAAAAGGTGCCGTATAAGTAAAGTCCACAAACTCAATCGTATGCTTCGTTGTTTTTATTTCTTCCAAAAAATCCTTCGTAAGCCGTGCCTTTTCTTCCATGCGTTCCATTTTTCCAAGACGTATCTGCACGGAATTTGTCGTATACACCACAATGCTGTTCGGATCAGCAAGCGAAATTTCAGAAATCTGCCCCAGTGAATTTTCATCGAGCATTTGCAGAAATTCCAGAATCTGCACGATGTTTTCCTCCACGACATCATCTCCGACATACTTGTCCCGAATTTGGATTCCCGTCAGCATGGGAATCGCCATCGCCTTCAAGGTACGGTAGCTGTCAATGACCTTTCCCTTCCTGTCAAGATCCAAATAGCCGTAATCGCAGCCTGCTGTCACGACTGGTTTTCGCTCCTTGATATCCACGATAAGAGAGTTTGGCAATGAGCGGCGCACCACTGCCTCCTCGATCCGAAGATCTTCCATCAAGCGCTTCTTGATTTCATCTGTCTGGAGAGAAAAGATGGGCTGTCCCTGATGGATCTCCGAAATACTCACGATATCCTCCCTCGTAAGATACACGTTCCCCTCTAGGTATATCTGCTGCAGCGTAAAAATAGGCGAATAGACAAAAATGCCAAGGAGCACGATGCAGGCTGCCAAAAGCAACAGACCTCTCCGAAAGCGTCTTTTCGGTCTCAGCTTGCTAGTCTTTTGTTCCTCCATTCCCTCGTCCTTTCTAAATCTTTTCTTTATTTATTTACGGGAAAGCCTGCCATCTCCAAGATCTTCTCGCAAAGCTCCGGGAATTCCAAACCGACTGCCCTTCCTGCATCCGGCACGAGCGAAAGCTCCGTCATGCCCGGTGCAGAATTTACCTCCATAACGTATGGATTCTCCTCCTGATCCATGATGATATCCACACGCGCCACGCCCTTGCATCCGCAGGCAAGGAACGTCCTGACAGCGATATCCTGCACCAGCCTTGTCGTTTTCTCAGAAAGCTGTGCCGGAACGATATGCGTGGAAGCACCCGCCGTATACTTGGAATCGTAGTCATAACGCCCAGAAACCGTTGTGATCTCGATGACCGGCAATGCCTCCGCCTGTTCCTCATTTCCCCAAACGGCAACGGTCAGTTCCCTTCCGTTAATGAATTCCTCTGCCAAAATAGAAACATCATACGAAAAAGCATTTTTGACAGCATCTGCCAGTTCCTCATGCGTATCAACGATATAAACTCCAATACTTGAGCCTTGAGAAGCCGCCTTGATGACCATAGGGAAGGAAAATTCCTTTTCTGCCCGCTGAACGACACTGTCATTCCCCTCAGACCTATGAAATGTGCTGTATTTGGGTGTTGGGATCCCTTCTGCTGAAAACACTCGCTTGGAAACCACCTTGTCCATCGTTACAGCAGAAGCCAGTACGCCGGAACCCGTGTAAGGGATTCCCAGCATGTCCAATGTTCCCTGCAAGATCCCGTCCTCACCGAACTTTCCATGCATACCATTGAATACCATCCTGCAGCCGCTCTCTTGGATCTTCTCTGCAAAATCCCTCGGCTCCAGCTCCATCCCCTCTGCCTGATAGCCCTTGGAGCGCAGTGCATTCAAAATAGCTGCTCCTGACCTACGGGATACCTCTGCCTCCGTAGAAGGTCCGCCCATTACTACAACAATTTTATCTTGGCTCATTTCTGACTCCTCCTGTCAGCTCTTCAAAATCTCTGCAAGCTCCTCGCCTGTCCGATAAATGTCCCCTGCTCCCATCGTCATAACGAGGTCACCGGACTTTACGATTTTGGACAGATACGCTGCAATCTCGGCACGGTCTTCTATATAGACGACCTCCTGTCCTGTCTGTGCCTTGACTTCGGAAGGAATCGTACTCCCATCAATTCCCTCGATGGATGCTTCTCCCGCCGAATAAATATCCGTCAGCACCAAAAGGTCTGCCTGTGCAAATGCCGTCCCGAACTCCTGATGCAAAAGCTTGGTGCGGGAATAACGATGCGGCTGAAATACGCAGACCAGTCTTTTCGGCATAGTCTGTTTCGCCGCCTTGAGTGTCGTTGCGATCTCCGTTGGGTGATGTGCATAATCATCCACGATCCAAACACCCTTTTCCCTCCCCTTCGTCTGGAAACGGCGCTTCGCCCCGTGGAAGCAGGCAAGCCCCTCTGCCATCTGCGATACGCTCAAGCCAAGGGAGATTCCTGTCACGATAGCCGCCATTGCATTGAGGACATTGTGCCTCCCTGGAAGATTCAGCGTAACCCTTCCAAGATTCTCGCCTTGATGCATGACATCGAAAGATGTGCTGGGGCCGTCTGCCGCGATATTGGCTGCCTGATAATCCGCTTTCTCCTCAATAGCGTAGGAATAATATCTGCAATCTATCTTCTTTGCAATATTGCGAAGGTTCTCATTCTCAAAACAAAGTACGGCAAACCCTGTTTCCTTGTCTACGTTTTGGAGGAACTCCGTAAAAGCGGCACGGATATTATCCATTGTGCCGTAATGATCCATGTGGTCGTTCTCGACATTCGTTACAACTGCAATGTGAGGATGCAGCTTGAGGAACGATCCATCGCTCTCATCTGCCTCAGAAACCAAGTAATCACTTTTCCCTAAAATAGCATTCGTCCCAAGGTCTCCGACCTCACCGCCGACAATGACCGTCGGGGAAACCTGCAAATGGTGCAGCGCTACGCCTATCATGGAAGTCGTTGTCGTCTTGCCATGCGCTCCTGCCACTGCTATCCCCTTGTACTCGTTTACGAGTGCCGCATTGATATCCGAACGGTGAAGCTTCGGTATCCCTAAAGCTCCGGCTGCGAGAACCTCAGGATTATCAAAAGGAATCGCTGTAGAAACAACGATTGCGTCTGTTCCCCGCACATTCTCCCCGTCTTGGCCGACAAAAATCTTCGCACCAAGCTCCTTCAAACGGTCCGTAATCTGCGTTTCACTCCGATCCGAGCCTGACACCTCATAGCCAAGCTCCACAAGGATCTTGGCAAGCGGACTCATTCCCGCACCGCCAATGCCTACAAAATGTATTTTCTTGATTCCTTTCAAACCCTTCAGCAATGCCGTTCCTCCTATCATCTTTTGCGTATCAGTTGAATTGCCAGCTTCGCAATTTCCTGCGCTGCTCTCGGTCTCCCCAGTGTCAAGCAGCACTCCTTCATCTTCTCCAAGGTCTCCTTCTCCTGCAAAAGCTCTGCCAGAACCTCTTGCAGGGCTTTTGCGGAAAGATCCTTATCCAAAATCATGCGGGCAGCACCGGCTTGGACAGCAGCCCTTGCATTATGCTCCTGATGATTTTCCGTTGCATACGGATACGGTATCAGAATAGACGGTATTCCCCGTGCCATCAGCTCTGCCATGCCGATAGCTCCCGACCGAAAAATGGCAAGGTCTGACATCGCCAGTGCCTGCGGCATGTTGTAGAGATATGGCTCTACCCTCACATGGGGAGCCTCCTCCAAATGAACTCCCACAGCTTCCAATTCCTGCATCACAGCACTGTAATCACGCTTTCCCGTCACATGCAGGAACTGCACCTCAGGATTCTTCACTGCCTCGGAAAGAACTCCTATCATCGCCTGATTGATGCTCCGTGCGCCTCGGCTTCCTCCCGAGATCAGCACCGTCCGCTTGCTTGGATCGAACCCGAAACAGGCCAGCCCCTCTGCCCTGTCTGCCTCCATGATCTCCCGACGGATAGGATTGCCTGTGCAGACAACTTTATCTGCCGGAAACTGCATGACCGCCTCCGGTACGCCTACCGCCACCTTGGAAACAAAGCGGGAAAGCAGCTTGTTCGTAATGCCTGGCATTACGTTCTGTTCCTGTATGATGGAAGGAACATGCAAGAGGCTTGCCGCCAGCAAGATCGGGCCGCAAACGTAGCCGCCTGTCCCAATCGCCACATCCGGACGAAATTTCTTTACGATCCGCATAGCCTTGACAACTCCTGCCATAGCAGTTCCTGCCCTCTTGATATTGGTAAGAGAGATCCGCCGCTCAAAGCCCTGAAGCTCCACGGTAGCGAAGGGAAGCCCTTCCTTTGGTATGATATCCGACTCCAGACCATGCTTCGTCCCCACATAGAGGAATTCAGCATCCGGAACCTGTCTCTGAATTTCACGAATCAGCGTGACAGCAGGATAGATATGTCCTCCCGTACCTCCGCCTGACACAATAACTCTCACACTATGCCCTCCCGCTCAGGCTTCTTACGATACGCTTGAAATCCCTGCCGCGCTCCTCGAAGCCATCATACATATCAAAGCTGGCACAGGCAGGAGAAAGCAATACCACCTGTGGTGCTTTCGCAAGCTCATAAGCCTTCTCCACTGCCTTTTCCATGGAATATCCCACTTCATAGATATTCCCCTCTGAAAATCCTGCCTTGACTGCCGCCGCATGGAAACGTTCTGCCGCATCCCCAAGCAAGATCAACGCATCTGCCCGTTCTTTTGCCAATGCCATGAAATCCGTCAGATCCGTCAGCTTGTCGTCCCCGCCGGCAAGCAGAATGATATTCTTCGGGAAGGTCTCTAATGCCTTGATTGCTGAATCCGTATTCGTTGCCTTGGAATCATTGTAATACGGCACACCATTCACATCGCAAACGTATTCGATCCGATGCTCCACGCCGCGGAAGGACTTCAAAACCTCCGTCATTTTCTCAGGAACTGCCCCAGCCAAAAATGCCGTCATCGCCGCCGCAAGAGCATTTTCCACATTGTGGCTGCCCTTGATGCCAAGCTCCTCTACGGTGCAAAGAGGGTATCTCTTGCCCTCCCAAACGATCGTCAGCATGTTCCCTGCAAGAAATGCCCCTTCCTCCAAAACCTCCTTGCGGCTGAAATAACAGACCCTGCAATCCGCCCGCTCCTTCATGGAACGCACACGCTCATCATCATAATTGAGGACGAGAAAATCCTCCATCGTCTCCTCAGCAAAGATACGTTCCTTCATCTGCTGATAGACCTCCATCGAGCCATGACGCACAATATGATCCGGTGTCACGTTCAAGACAGCAGAAACATGCGGGCGAAAAGCCTTCGTTGCCTCCATCTGGTAGCTGGAGATCTCTGCCGCAAGACAGCCGCCTTCACCGATCTCAAGTGCCTGCTCGCAAAGAGGGATCCCTATATTCCCCCCTACACCGACCTTGCCGAAGCCCGTTTCCAGTAAAAGACCGAGAAGGGTAACGGTCGTTGTTTTTCCATTGGTCCCAGTCACAGCACAGATCGGCGACTTGGCAAGGCGGTATGCCATTTCCACCTCACTCATCACTGGAATCTCCCGCTGAATTGCCTGCTGAATAATGGGGATACGGACAGGAACGGCAGGCGAGACCAAAACAACATCCACGCCCTCCAGCAGCTCCTCGCTCTGCGGCCCGAATACCAGCTGCACTCCGACCTTGCGAAGCTCCGTAAAATCCTGCTTTATGTCCTTTTCTGCCTTTGCATCGCTGAGAACGACCTCAGCACCCATCTTCCTTGCCAGCTTTGCCGCAGCAAATCCGCTGATGCCTGCACCAATGACTAGCATTTTCCTGCCCTGCAAATCCATATCATGATCCTCCAAAATAATTCCATGTTTTTTACAGCATTTTCAACCCAACAAGCCCCGCAAGCAATCCCACGGACCAAAATACAAGGACGACCTTCCACTCGCTCCAGCCGCCCAATTCAAAATGATGATGAATAGGGCTCATGCGGAACACCCGCTTGCCCGTTGTCTTGAAGGACGTTACCTGAATGATGACGGAAAGCGCCTCACAGACAAAAATAAAACCGACCACAGCCAGCAAGATCTCCGTATGCGTGAGAATTCCCATTGCTGCAAAGGCACCGCCAAGAGCCAAAGAACCCGTATCTCCCATAAAAACCTTCGCAGGATGCGCATTGAATCTCAAAAATGCCACACATGCGCCTACGACCGCATAACAAAATACAGCTAAGTCAAAATGCCCCGTCAAGAGACAGACCACACCGTAGGCACTCGCCGCAACCGCCATCGTGCCGGAGGCAAGCCCATCCAGCCCATCTGTCAAGTTCACTGCATTTGACGCGCCGACCAAAACAAAGAGAGTCAACAGGTAGTACAAGCCCCCTATATCCACCGTCTCATTCAAGACAGGAATCCAAAGGCTCGTTTCCAGACCAAGCTCCTGTGTCCCGATATATATGGTCACAACCGCAATGAGAAACTGCCCCAAAAGCTTTTGCTTTGCCTTGAGCCCAAGATTCCTTTTCTTTACGACCTTGATATAATCGTCCAAAAAACCAAGCAAGAAATGCCCTAGCAGAATGAACAGGGCTAAAGCGATCTCCGCAGAAAAATGCCCCCCTGCCAAGGTGCCTATCACGATGCCGGATACGATCATAACTCCGCCCATCGTAGGCGTTCCGCTCTTTGCCTGATGGCTTTTGGGACCCTCCTCCCGAATGCTCTGACCGAATTTCAGCCTGTGCAGCATAGGCAGCACGAAAGGTCCCATCAAAAGAACCACACCTGCCGCCGCCAGTGCCGCAATCAACGTACTGTACATGAACCTATCCCCTTATGCGTCCTTTTCTTCCTGAGCAACATTCTCCATGATTTTTTCCATTTGCATACCGCGCGACCCCTTGAAAAGGACCGTATCACCTGCCTGCAGGATCTCCTCCAGTATCCCTCCTGCTTCCTCGTGCGAATCACAAGGAAAAACGTCCTCGATGCCATGCTCCGAAGCACCCTTTGCTATCAGCTTTCCCATCTCACCCAAGGTGATGACCGCAGCAAATTTCTTCTCAGCCAGTTCCTCACCCACATGATAATGAGCCTGCCCGGAAACCTCCCCAAGCTCCAGCATATCGCCGAACACAGCAATCTTCCTGCCCTGTTCCATTTCAGAAAGTGTCTGAATGGCAGCTGTCATGGACATAGGGCTTGCATTGTATGCATCATTGATGAATTTATACTCGCCCCTCTGGCAAACCTCAAAGCGCATCTTCGTTGCTTCCAGCCCCAAAAGACCCGACCGGATCTCTATCGCAGTAAGGCCAAGGGAATAACCGACTGCTATAGCAGCCAATGCATTATAAACGTTGTGCCGTCCAAGCATAGGGATAACGAATTCATGCCGTTCCTTGCCATAAAGCACCATAAATTTCGTGCAGTTTCCCTCCGTGCGAATGGCTTCTCCCCTCACATCTGCTGCTTCCTTGATGCCAAAAGTCAGTACCTTTACGCCCTCTGCCGCCTTTTCTATCATACCGATGACATACGAATTATCCGCATTCAAAACAACCGTGCCGCCTGCAGGAATCGCCTCCACCAGTTCTGCCTTTGCCCTCGCTATATTTTCCAGCGAACCCAAAAGCTCCATGTGAGTCTCCCCCACATTCGTCACAACACCGATATTGGGTGCCGCAACGGGTGCCAGTGCTTCAATCTGATGAAGCCCCCGCATACCGATCTCAACAACAGCTGCCCTGTGCTTTTCCTCCAGCCCAAGGAGCGTCAGGGGAAGCCCTATTTCGTTGTTGAAATTTGCCTGCGTCTTGAGAACATCTCCCATGGCAGAGAGTGCTGCCGCCGTGAGATCCTTGGTCGTAGTCTTTCCATTAGAACCGGTGATCGCAACCATAGGGATCTCAAATTTCTTTCTCCAGAAGCATGCTATCTGCTGATAAGCCGCCAGCGTATCTGCCACCCGCAAAATCGTCCCATTTGCACCTTCAAGTTTTTCCTGTGGGCAGTCCATGTTCACCATGACACCTGCCGCACCCTTTTCCAGTGCCTCCTTCGCAAAGTCCTCCCCGCGAAAATGCTCGCCGTTCAGAGCGAGGAACAAAACTCCCGTCTTGATCTTTCGGGTATCTGTCACGATATCCGTGAACTCCTCTGACTGCCTTGCAGCGATCTCTGCCTGCGTTGCCTCAACAATATCCTTCAATGTAAAGCTTGGCATGATTTCTTCCCTCCCATTGCTTCTCTTACCGTTTCCTTGTCATCGAAATGAATCGTCTTATCCTTCAATATTTGGTAATTTTCATGTCCTTTTCCCAAAATCACCACGACATCATCGCTCTCGGCAAGCTCTACGGCACGGAAAATCGCCGTGCGCCGATCTGCGATACATTCATGATGCTTTTCCCCTATTTTTTCCATGACCCCTGCTTCCACGTCCTTCAGGATCGCCATAGGATCCTCGCTTCTGGGATTGTCTGACGTGGCAAGCACGATATCGGAAAGCTCTGCCGCTATGCGTCCCATGATAGGCCGCTTCGTGCGGTCACGATCCCCGCCGCAACCAAAAACCGTAAGAATCCTTTTCTTTGCGATCTGCCGAGCCGTGCGCAGCACATTCTCCATGCCGTCAGGCGTATGGGCATAATCCACGATAACAAAGAAATCCTGTCCTGCATCGACCATCTCAAAACGTCCCGGCACACTGGCAAAAGCCTGCAAAGTCTCCGCTATCTTCTCGGGGGGGATTCCTTCCGCCAATGCCGCCCCAGCAGCAGCCATAACATTATAAACATTAAAAATGCCCGTAAGCCTGAGACTGAGCGGAAGCCTGCCAAAAGTACCGCAGAGCGCAAGCTCTGTCCCACCTGCCATCACATGAATATCCTCCGCATGAAGGGCCGCTTCCTGATGGATGCCATAGGTGATTCTCTCGCAGTCTGCATGGGCAAGCATCGTCTCCCCTGCGGTATCATCGGCATTGATGACCGCCGTTTTCCCTTTCTTCGTCCCTTCCCTGCCAAGCATGTCAAACAGCTTTGCCTTTGCCAGCTTGTAATTTTCCAAGGTTTTATGGTAATCCAAATGATCCTGCGTCAAATTCGTGAATACTGCCGTGTCAAACTCGATGCCTGCCACTCGGTTCTGGTCCAGTGCATGGGAGGAGACTTCCATAACCACATAATCCATCCCCTTGTCACGCATGACCGCTAAGATATGCTGAAGTTCCACAACATCCGGTGTCGTATTATGAATAGGAAGTGATTCCTCCTCTATCATAATCTGTATCGTCCCGATAAGCCCCACCTTGAAACCCGCATTCCTTAAAATAGCACGCAGAATATAGCTTGTCGTTGTCTTGCCATTCGTCCCCGTAATGCCGATCACCCGCATACTTCTCGCCGGATAATCATGAAAAAACGGCACGATCGTATCAAGAGCTGCAGAAAGCTCCTTTACCTTGAGAACAGCTGTCCCATCCATCGCCTCCAAGTCCCGTGTCGTCAGGATCGCAGACGCTCCTGCCTCCACTGCCTGCGGAATAAACTTGTGCCCATCCACATGAAATCCCGGAATACAAACGAACAAGGTCCCCTTGCCGACCTTGCGGGAATCATGCTCTATCCCATAAATTTCCGTCTCCGGATCTCCTATCAGTTCAGCACCCTTTACCAGCTTTGCCAATTCACCGATGGTTTTCATACAGTCTCTCCCCCTTGCGGATCCACTCTAATCGTTTCCCGTTCAGACTTCTTCCATTAAAGCACAATAAGAAGATGCTTTCAAGCATTTTCTTGCAAAAAAGGAGCAACGAAAAGACCGCTGCCCCTTGATAAAGCCTATTTCATTTTCCTATTGCCCAGCCAGCCTGTCCATCTTCCTATCAGCAAGGAAGCGGCAGCTCCTCAAAGCCCTCTATTTTTCATGGGCAAAATATACCTGCGTTGGCAAAGACATTCCGAGCTGTTCCGTTGCGATTGCCTTGATCCTTTGCGGTGATTTCAAATGAGCGATCTCTATTCTCAGCCGCTCATTTTCCTGCTCCAGCTTCTGTGCCTTTTGTTGCATATCCACCAACTCATACCCATGCGTTGCGATGATCCCGTTCCTCACAACGACCGCCATAGACATCACGACCATCATAAAAATAAAGATCTTGGCATGTTGGCGGAGCGGACGGTTCAGTACATTTTGAACCTGCGGAGTATCCTCTGCCCGCTCTTCTTCTACCTTCTTTTGGATCCTGCTCGAAAATCTTTCTTCTTCATAACTAAACTCATGGTCTTCCTTGCGATCTGCCAGCATACGATACCCCTCCTTCCCTATCTATATTGATTGGCAATTTTTCTGCGATTCGAAGTTTTGCGCTTTTCGACCGTGAATTACGCTCCTGTTCCTCTCTGCCTGCCTGCATTGGCTTTCCAAGCAAGCGGATCTCTGGACGATGGCCGCACACGCAGACAGGAAGCTGCGGCGGACAAATACAGCCACGGCTCATATCCTTCAAAACCTGCTTGGCTATACGATCCTCCAAAGAATGAAAAGTTATGACAGCGAGCCTTCCCCCCGGTGCCAAGTGACGCACTGCAGAACGGAATGCCTCCTCCAAAATCCCAAGCTCATTGTTCACTTCGATCCGAACCGCCTGAAACACCCTTTTGGCAGGATGTCCCCCTGCTGCCTGCCTGACTGCCTTTGGTATTGCCTTGCAAATAATATCCACAAGCTCCCCTGTCGTTTCCACGGGCTTTTCCTGCCTGCGCTCCACGACAAATTTTGCGATCCTCTTTGACCAGCGTTCCTCTCCATACGCATGGAAAATACGAGCCAGTTCCCCTTCCTCGTAGGAATTTATAACATCATAAGCAGAAAGCCGGCTTTCCGAATTCATACGCATATCAAGAAATGCATCCTGCATGTAGGAAAACCCACGTCCTGCCGTATCGATCTGATGGGACGACACCCCCAAGTCAAAAAGGATCCCCTGCACCAAGGGAGCATTCTGTTTCTCCAGAATCTCCTCCAAATGGCAAAAATTATCATGCACGATATCCACACGGCAGGCAGCACCCGACAATCGTTCTGTCGCTGCCTCGATTGCTTGCGCATCTTGGTCAATGCCAATGAGCCTTCCTTCCTCAGAAAGCAGGGACGCAATACGCCCCGCATGGCCTGCCCCTCCCAATGTGCAATCCACATAGATTCCATTCGTATCTGTCACCAGTCCCCTGATGGTTTCCTCCAACAGAACACTGACATGATGAAAATCCTTTTCCAACCAAAAACACGACCCTTTCCTAGAGCAAACACGGAAGTCCCAAACAAGAGCAGCTGTCAAATGCCCAACTCCGCAAGATTCTCGGCAATTTTCGTAACCGCAGGATTGACCTCCCCTGTGTACTTCGTCCAAGCCTCCTTGTCCCAAAGCTCCACACGGTTCATCACACCTGCCAGCACCACGCTCTTGGTAAGCCCTGCATAAGTCCTGAGATTGCTCGGTACCAAAAAACGTCCCTGCTTGTCACATTCCACCATTCTTGCGCCGGCAAAGAAAAATCGGACGAACGCCCTCGCCTCCGTCTTTGCAAGAGGCAGCTCCTTCAGCTTTTGCGAAAGAACCTCCCACTCTGACTTTGCATAGACAAACAAACAACCGTCCAAACCCTTCGTGATAAAAAAAACGTCTCCAAGCTCCAAGCGGAAATCCGCAGGCATAATGACACGTCCCTTTGCGTCAATGCTATGCATGAACTCGCCCATTAACATCCTGCCGACACCACCATTCTGAACTCTTTACCCACTTTATGCCACTCTGTGCCACTTCCTCATACATTTTATATCAAACACTCCCGTTTTTGCAAGTCCAAAGCAAAAGAATTTCGAGAGAATAATTATAAAATAACGTATAGTTATGATTGTTTTTGTAAAATCGTAACAAAAAGACAGGATACTGCACGAATTCAGCTTCCTGCAATACCCTGCCTGTCTTTCTATTTTAGTTCTTGACCCAACCAAAGCTTTCAAAGATCGGCGTATAGCGAATACGCTCCAAAAAGGACTTGTGCGTGTTTTCTGTATGGAAGATCGGCACACGTTCCATAGCATACACATTGCTTCCCTTGTCCACATTCCCATACTTGATGGTAAATGCGCCCTTGTAGCCTGCCTCCTTGACCATCTGCGCAATATGCAGGTTATACGTCCCTGTCGGATATGCCATAAAATGAATGGCATGTCCCAGCTCCTGCTCTATTTTTTTCTTGGACTCCACCAGCTCTGTCCGCAGCTGTTCATCGGAAAGATCCGTCATAGACTTATGATCCACCGTATGGGACTCGATGCGGATACCGTTCTTTTCCATTTCCCTTGCATTGTCCCACGTCATGTAGTTCTTTTGCTTCCCAAGGAAGCTCGACACAACAAATATCGTTGCCGTGAAATCATATTTCTTCAAGATTGGATAAGCATTCTCGTAATTGTCCAAGTAGCCGTCATCAAAGGTGATCAGCACAGGATTTTCAGGAAGCTCCGCATTTCCCGACAGGCTGTCATACAGCTCATCAGGCGTAATCGTATGATAGCCGTGCTCCTTGAGATAACACATCTGCTCATCGAAGTCCTCCGGTGTCACGGACAAGGAGATCTCCATATCATCCACCTTGTGATAATTCAAAACCATGACCTTCGTCCCGTTCTCGCTGTCTGCCACCATGCGTGCCTTCAGGCTCTGCGGAGCGGAAAACAGGAACGGGACCAGCAAAAGCAAGGTCACAAGCACAACATGCTTTGCAGAAAATCTTCTTTTGCCCCATATTCTCACATCCTCACGCTCCCCTCAAAAATAATCACAGTGAACACTGCCTCGATAAACCAAAAATATCAGCGAAAACACCAACAGGAAAAAGGCTGCCGTTCCTCCCATCAAGGAAGAACTGCTCCCTGCAAGCTGCAATATGCCCGTCATTGCCATTCCAACGGATGCAAAAACACCACTGCGCCACCGCCGCCTCCTGCGTTCCTGCCAAAAGGAAGCAAACGTCACCAGCAGGAACAGCACGAACTGCATACCTGCCGCATACCAAGAAAGAGTACCCTTCCCCATACCGTACAACAAGAAATGAAAAAGCTCAAACACGAAAGCAATGAGCAGAACCTGCGGCATAAACACATCCAGCCAAAGCCAGCTGTCCAGCCCCTGCATCCTCCCATAAATAAAAACGGCAGCGCACAAGCCAAGAAAACCGCCCAAAAAGGAATATCCTCCCTGCCACAAGCAGAAAAAAGACAGCGGCTGCATGTAAAATTCCTCCCAATGCGTCCCAACGTACACAAGCCGTGAAGAAACCGCAGAAAGCACTCCCCCCAATAAAAAAAGATCCACGAACGAATCGAAACCTTCCCCATGCAGGCGCGCAAGCCCGAAGCTTCCTGCCCCACCCAGCAAAAGCGCACCCAAAAGAAGCGATCCATAAGCGTAAACCTGCAGCCCGCCCACCGCAAAGGCAGCAACCTCCACAAGCAAAACCTCCTCCCACGGTGTCAATTACTCACCACCTACGGCTAATGCCTCAGAGGTGGGAGCTTGTGAACAATGCACAGAAACCTTTCCTTATTGTACATGGAAATCCCCCAAAAAACTACCCTGCAGAGATGAAAATGCAAAAAAAGTGTGCTATAATCGTCTATGAACAGAAAGGAGGAGTTTCCTATGACGATCACAAAGGACATGAGCATCCTCGAAGTCGTGCAGAAATACCCTGCAACTGCAGAAGTACTCATGAACGCAGGCATGGGCTGTCTCGGCTGCGCCGCTGCTCATTTTGAAAACATCGAACAAGGCGCTATGGCACACGGCATCGACATCGATGCTTTGATGGAAGAACTTAACAAGGTCATTCCTGCCGAAGCTTAAAAAAACAGCATTGCGAAAGCATAAGACCACACCAAAGGACAAGTTCCTTCGTGTGGTCTTTTTTCAAAACGTTGTTATAACGCCATTGTTCAAGAAAATGCTTATGGCATTTTCCCTCCAATTTGCGTTTCAACGAAGCGAAAGTTTGCTCACCGCTTGTTAAAATTTAGCTTCCCCCACTTACAGCAAGCTGTTGAAGAAGGGGACATCTTTAGCTTCATTATAAAGGCGTTTCTTCCTGCAATATAGAAAGGTAGGTGCTTTATGTTAATCAGAATTAAAAGTGTAACACCACTGGATAACTACCTGCTTTTGGTTGTATTTGATGATAATAGAGTTGTTGAATATGATATGAAAGACGATATAAAAGAGTTGCCTAATTACAGTGATCTACAAACTATCAGAGGACTATGGCAGCAAGTGCAGCTTGATGAGAGCAGGACTTGTATTTATTGGAATGATTCTATTGATTTACCATGCGATACTATTTATGAGTATGGCATAGAGAAGTCAGTATAGGTAAAGCGGATATCAGAAATTGGCACTCTCCTTGCCTAGAGGCGTGGGGAGTGCCAATTTTTATAACGCCATTGTTCAAGAAAATGCCGTAAGCATTTTCCCTCCAATTTGCGTTTCAACGAAGCGAAAGTTTGCTCACCGCTTGTTTAAATTTGGTTTCCCCACTTACAGCAAGCGGTTGAAGAAGGGGACATCTTAGCTTCGTTATTGCTTCTTTGTGCAAGGCATAAAAAAAACTGCCACACGCTTTCGCGTGCGGCAGCAGTTTTTTCGATAGCACCGAGTGAGACTTGTTGATTAGAACAAGAACTCAACACGACCCCAGAGATGATCTGCATCGTAGTTGCCTTCGATTGCAGAACCCCTGTAGTACTTAGCGAGAACGCCGATGTTCTTGAACGGAGCCCAAGCAGCACCGAGTGCAACACCCTTCGTGCCAGCGAGAGCATCATCGCCGTTTGCCATGAGAGAACTCCACTGACCGAACTGACGGTATGCAATGTAAGCATTCCAGGAACCCTTGTTTGCAGGGTCATAGTTGCCGTACTGAACGCCAACCTGCCAAGAAGTACCATTTGCATCAACGCTCGTGTTATGAGCATAACCAGCATAGATGTCAGCCAAGCCAACACGGTAGCCTGCATTGACAGACCAGATCTTTGCCGTATCATCATGACCAAATTCATTTGCAAACTGGAAGTCATCATCGGAAACGAAGTTGTAACCAGCACCGCCGTAGAAGCCTTCGCCACCCTTGTCATACTGTACATTGATGCCATAGACACGACCATCGTTCAAACCAAATACAGACTTGCTAGCATTCAAGTTACCTACGTTAATCGTAGCCTTAACGTCCTTGCCAAATGTCAAAGCAGCACCCGTGAAGTCCGTATCAAAGACCATGCCGCGCTCGTTAGCAGGATTGAGTTCCTGACGACCGAGTTTTACCGTGAAGTTATCATAGTCGCCCTGTACCCAAGCACGCTTCATGGAAACGTTTGCGTTGGAACCGTTGCCATCGCCGTCCTTCTCGAAATTCCAGTCAGCATCGATACGAGCCTTTGCGAACCAGTGGTCGTTGATCTCAGCCTTTGGCTCAAGACGGAAAACGAAACCATTGCTGTGACCCTTGATATCCTCAAGACCAGACTCAGTGTAGTTAGTAGAACTGTACGTATACTCTACCTTGCCGCCCCAAACAATCTTATCGGAATACTTCTCGAGGTTGGATACGCGAACGCCGAGGTTGTTGAGCTCTTCGCTGAACTCAGCAGCGAGCTTGTCGAGCTGTGCCTTCTGTGCTGCATTGAGCTCTGCTTCCTTAGCCATAGCCTTAGCAACCATCTGAGCCATCTCGTAACGAGTGATGTTGCGCTCACCGCGGAACGTGTCATCACCATAACCATTGATAACGCCATCCTCAGCAAGCTGAGCAACAGCATCGTATGCCCAATGATCTGTAGGAACATCGGCAAACGGATTTGCAGCTGCAAACGTCGTGGAAGCTGCGCCGACAACCAAAGCTGTCGTAAGTGCGGAAACCAAAGACTTCTTCATAAAGAATTCCTCCTATAAAATAGATGTTATTTCTTCTGTTCCAAAGAAGATGTCCCGCCCGCCAAGTGTCCATGTTTCCTTCGCTCTTGGAAGCACCGTTCCTTGAAACAACTGTATCGTATCATATCCATACAGCAAATGCAAGCCTATTTTTTAATTCTAATCTTTCTCTAATAAAACTAAACTTTCTCTAATAAAACCATGCGCAAAAGCAACGAAACAGCGATTCTGCGGCATCCAAGGATCATTAGGAAGCATAAGAAGCAGAAAGTTACGGAAACATCGCTTTAAAAAACTTATGGATTTTGGAAATTTTTAAAGCACACTTTAAAAACTTGCTATTTAGTAAGTTTTTTTATATACTCCGTATAAGAGGTGGTATATCATGATAAAACGCAAATGTTATTTAGATCAGCTTCTCCACTGGAAAGACCATGATCTTATTAAGGTAGTAACTGGTGTAAGACGCTGCGGCAAGTCAACGGTACTGAAACTTTTTCAGGAGGAATTGCAAAGGACAGGCGTACCAACGGAAAATATCATATCCCTCAATCTGGAAGAATATGCAGGCATAGATATCACCGGCTGGCGACAGCTTCTCCAATATTTCATGGACAGGCTCCAGCCTAAGAGAACAAACTATATTTTTATTGATGAAGTCCAGCAGGTTGATGACTTTGAAAAAGCCGTAGATGCACTTTATGCCAATGATAACTGCGACATTTACATAACAGGCTCTAATTCTAAAATGTTGTCCGGAGAACTGGCTACGCTTCTTTCCGGCCGCTATGTAAAGATAAAAATGCAGCCTCTTTCCTTTGCTGAGTATGTGTCCATATATCCCGATCAAAGTCCGGAACGGCTTTATATGAAGTATCTAGAAAATGGCTCTTTTCCCTACGTTACCAACATTGAGGAGCAAATTTATATCAATCAGTATTTAAGCAGCATCTTGGATACGGTAATGCTGAAGGATATTATGGCAAGGAAAAAATGTCCCGATCAAAACCTGTTAAGAAAAATGGCTAGATTTTTGTTTGATAACATTGGCAACCTCTGTTCTGCCAAAAAAATTGCGGATACACTGACTTCCATGGGTACGAAAACCACAGTACCTACAGTAGAAAAATATCTTACTGCCTTGCAGGAAAGTTTTTTATTCTATCAAGCAGAAAGATATGATGTAAAAGGCAAAGATTATCTGAAAACAGGCGGTAAATACTATGCTGCCGACATGGGGCTAAGAAAAACTGTACTTGGCAATAAACCGGCAGACATGGGACACATATTGGAAAACATAGTTTTCTTGGAACTCAAGCGACGTTGGGAAGATATTTATGTCGGCAAAGTTGGCGATAAAGAAATAGACTTTGTGGTCATGCAGAATGGCGAACCTTGCTATTATCAGGTTGCATATACTGTCATGGATAGTGACGGTTCTATTCTGAAAAGAGAACTAGCCCCCTTAAAGAGCATGAAAGACTATTACCAACGCTATTTAATAACTATGGATATGGTTCCGCCAACATCTTATGATGGAATAAAACAAGTATATGCACTGGATTGGCTTTTAGACCGTGCATGAACCTTTGAGTTTCCCTCGGATCGACCTTCCCCTTCCATTTCGATAGAATGAAACCGTTGCTCCCTCCAATCTGGCAAAAGATGGGAGGTGAGTGCCATAGACATTCTAATTTCTTTTCTCGTTTCTGTTGCGGCAAGCGTAGTCGGCTACTACGTTTGCAAATGGTTAGACAGAAACTTCCGCAGCAACTAGCCTAGGCTTGCTCTTGCCTTGAAAGAGAAGACCCCCCGAAGATCGGCTATCTCTTCGGGGGGCCACTTATTGTGCCTTAGACTTAATTTCTCTTCTCGGCTATGTTTAGTTTATCACGCCACTGCAACGATTGCAACCCTTCCATATTCTTCATTGAAAATATTCCTCAGATGATATATTATATAGCTAGAAAGGAATATCTGATATGACTATAGAATTTTACAAAGATGAGAGCGGCAGTGTGCCTGTAAAAGAATTTTTAGATGGCCTTGATATCAAAATGCGTCAGAAAATGTTGCGGTCTGTCAATGCTTTGCATGATATGGGGACATCCCTACGGTTTCCGCTGTCCGAGCCACTAGGGGACGGTCTGTTTGAGCTTCGCGCGCAGACAAACGGGAATATCACAAGAGTTATTTATTTTTTCTTCAAGGGTGACAGGGCTGTGCTTACTCACGGATTTGTAAAGAAAACTCAGAAAACCCCTGCAAAGGAAATAAAACGTGCCGAAAAAATCAGAAAAGATTATTTGCGGCGGAATAGTTGAGGTGATAAATATGGATGATTTCGAGAAGTATCTGGCTGAGCAGCTCGAAAACCCTGAATTTAAGCAGGAATGGGACAGTCATGAGCTAGAATATCAGATTACTGTAAAACTGATGCGGGAGAGAAATGCGGCAGGACTTACGCAGGTGGATCTAGCAAAACGCTCCGGTATACGCCAATCAAATATCAGCAGGATTGAAAAGGGAGAAACGATTCCTACTCTGGCGACTTTGAACAAGCTGGCTCATGGTCTTGGCAAGCAGCTGCAAATAAGTTTTGTGTGAAATGCCAGCCTTTGGCTGCATTATGAGTTTGGAACACTAAAAAAGAGTACCAACAGGTACTCTTTTTTAGTGTTCCGATAACTGCAGTCATACGTCTAAGCCTGTCAATCCTTCCATACAGCAATGACTTCATAGGGGCGAAGTTCTTCCTCAATGCCTGCATAGTTTCCAAGGAGTTTTTCAAAGCCCTCCTGCAAGAACTGCGGCAGTTCTGCGCTGGGAGCTACCCTGCCCTCTGTCAAATTGCAGAAAACCAACAATTCTTTTTCGCCAAGCTTTCTGCGATAAGCCAGCAGCTCTGCCCGATCCTTTTCCAAGAATTCGATCGTTCCCTCAGAAATAATGTCCTGCTCCTTGCGGAGAGCTATCAGCTGACGATAAAAGTTCCAAACGGAATCCTCGTCTGCCCTTTCCTTTTCCGTATTGATCTCTGTGAAGTTTTCCGGAATCGAAAGCCAAGGCTCTGCCGAGGAAAAACCGGCTTGTTCGCCGTCCGTCCACTGCATCGGAGTTCTGGAGTTATCTCTGGAGCGTTCTGCCAGTACCGAAAGTGACTCTTCCTGCGTCATTCCGCTCTCACAGAGGATCTTGAAATAGTTCAGGCTCTCTACATCTTTGTACTTGCCGATTTCCTTGTAGTGAGGATTCGTCATACCGATTTCCTCGCCTTGATAAATGTACGGCGTGCCTCGCATCAGATGGATCGCCGCTGCCAGCATCTTTGCCGACTCCTTGCGGTACTTGCCATCATCGCCAAGACGGGAAACTATTCTCGGCTGGTCGTGGTTGCACCAAAAGAGCGCATTCCAGCCGCCGCCCTCCTGCATCCCGCACTGCCAGTCCTCGAAGATATGCTTCAATGCCATGAGGTCAGGCTTCATCAGCTTCCACTTGTCCCCGTCCTTGTAATCCACCTTCAGATGATGGAAGCTGAACGTCATGGAAAGCTCCTTCTCCTCCGGATTGGAATAGCGGATACAGTTCCCGATACTGGTCGAGGACATCTCCCCCACCGTGACCATGCCTTCAATGCCGGCATCATGCACAAGCTCCTTCAAGAACTCATGGACATGACGGCCATCGGTGTAGAACCTGCGTCCATCTCCTTCCAGATCGTCCTCAAAGACCTCCGGCTTGGAGATAAGATTCACGACATCAAAGCGGAAACCTGCTATCCCCTTTTCCTTCCAAAAACGCAGGATATCCTTCAGTTCCTCCCGTACCTTCGGATTCTCCCAGTTGAGGTCTGCCTGCGTCACGTCAAACAGGTGCAAATACCACTTGCCAAGCTGCGGCAGATATTCCCACGCAGAACCGCCGAACTTAGACACCCAGTTGGTCGGAACAGTTTCCGGAGTTCCCTCCTTAAAGATATAGTAGTCCTGATAATCCTTGTCCCCTTCCAGAGCCTTCTGGAACCATGCATGCTCCGTTGAGGTATGGTTGAACACCATGTCAAACATCAAGCCGATTCCCTTGGCATCTGCCTTCGCAATCAGCTCCTCCAAGTCCTCCATCGTCCCAAAGCGGGGATCTATGCTCCGATAGTCAGCCACGTCATAGCCATTATCCCGCTGCGGCGAGGGGAAGAACGGTGTCAGCCAAAGATAATCCACGCCAAGCTCACTCAAATAGTCCAGCTTCTCTATGATACCTCGAAGATCTCCCAAACCATCTCCATTGGAATCCTTGAACGACTTCGGATAGATCTGGTAAACTACCTTATTCCTGAACGTATTCATCATCATTCTTCCTCCGACTTTCACATATTATTAGGAAAGAATTGCAACGATGTTCTTTCCTGCTTCCACAGTTCCCTTCGCACGAACCTCCAGCGACTGCTTCGCGCCCTTTTGCGTCCTTACAAAAATGACTGCATCAGAGTGACCTGCTGCCTTGATCTTTGCCGAATCAAAGCGAAGGAGCGGAGTGCCTGCCGAAACCCTGTCGCCTTCCTTGACCAAGTACGCAAAGCCATCACCCTTCATGGAAACCGTATCCAAACCGACATGGATCAAAATTTCTGTACCATCGGAAAGCCTCATACCAACTGCATGGCGGGATTCTTCCATCAATACTGCAATCACTCCGTCTGCAGGAGCAAGTACCGTATCACCCACTGGGCAAATAGCAAAGCCATCTCCTACCATACCCTCAGAGAAAACGCCGTCCTTCAATTCCTTCAAAGCGATTGCCTTGCCGGAAACATGAGCCTTGAACTCCACAGGAACGCCTGCATCGGCCACTGCCTCATCTGCTTCTGCTTCCACAACTACCTGATCGATTCCCTTACGTTTTCCGACAACGACCGTCAGAACGAAAGGAACAGCGATTGCAATCAGCATACTGAGAGCAAAGGTCGGCATATATTGCGGCTGAATGGAAAGGATACCGGGGATACCGCCAACGCCGATAGCGTTTGCTGTCGTGGAAGTGGACACGCAGAGGATCGCCGCAATAGCAGAACCCGTCATACCGCAGAAGAAGGGGAATACATATTTCAAGTTGACACCGAACATTGCCGGCTCAGTAACACCGAGATAACAGGAGATACATGCAGGAACATTGACTTCCTGTGCCTCTGCATTTTTCTTCTGGAGGAAGATCATGCCGAGAACCGCAGAACCCTGTGCAATGTTGGAAAGTGCGATCATTGGCCAAAGCATCGTGCCGTGGTAATCTGCAATCAACTGGAGGTCGATCGCATTCGTCATGTGGTGCAAGCCCGTGATAACGAGCGGAGCGTAGATAAAACCAAAAACTGCTGCAAAGATTGCTTGGAAAGAACCTGTAATACCGGAGAACACAACACTGGAGATCACAGAACCGATAGCCCAGCCGATAGGACCGAGGACGAAGTGTGCTGCAATAACAGCTAAAAGCAAGCTGCAGAACGGAACAACGATCATCGAAATTACAGGAGGCGTAATCTTACGGAAAAACTTCTCCAAATAAACCAAGGTGAATGCTGCAAGGATTGCCGGAATGACCTGTGCCTGATAACCGATCATCTGCACCGTGAATGCCCCGAAGTCCCAAACAGGAACCTTGTCTGCAGGAGTTCCTGCCACAGCATAAGCATTCAGAAGCTGCCCGGATACCAAGGTAAGACCGAGAACGATACCGAGCATCTGCGTTGTCCCCATCTTCTTCGTCACGGACCAGCAGATACCAACCGGCAGCATGTGGAATACCGCTTCACCGATCAGCCAGAGGAACTTGTCAATGCCTGCCCAAAAAACGCTGATCTCTACCAAAGTCTTGGTGCCGTTCTCAAAAAGATACAGGGCATCAATACAGTTGCGGAAACCGAGAATCAAACCACCGCAGATGATTGCAGGAATGATAGGAGCAAAAATCTCCGCTATCACCGCAATCGCCCGCTGCAAAGCATTTTGGTTCTGCTTCGCCGCTTTCTTTACCTCGTCCTTGGAAACGCCCTCCACACCGGCAACAGCAACGAAATCATTGTAGAAATCCGCTACCGTGTTTCCGATGATGACTTGGAACTGTCCCGCCTGCGTGAAGCTCCCCTTGACTACCTTCATCGCTTCGATCGCCTTGATATCCGCCTTTGACGGATCCCCCAAGACAAAACGCATTCTTGTCATGCAATGAGAAACCGCTGCGATGTTGCTCTTGCCGCCGACAAGCCTCAAAAGCTCCTCGGCATCTCTCGTGTACTTGCCCATCTCACTTACCTCCATTTAACTTGTTTGAACAACCTTGACTTATTTATATCATACTTGTTCAAACAAGTCAATACTTTTTTTCTTTCTTTTACATAAATTTCTTATTTTGATAATTTTCTGATAATCTAGCGATTTTCCTTGCAAAAAAACTGTCTTTGTGATTAAATGTTATTTAATCAATAGGAGGGAGTTGCATTATGCCAAAGCCAAAATTTGAGCAGATCTTCCAAAGCCTAAAAAGCAATATCGAAACCGAAACGTATCCCCATTCTTCCATGCTTCCATCGGAAAACGAGCTGGCAGCCATCTATTCCTGTTCGAGAAACACCATTCGCAGGGCAACCGCCAAGCTGATAGAGCTTGGGTATGTGCAGCCAGCCCAAGGAAAGGGCGTACATGTCATCTACCATCCCATACTCCAAAGCGAATTTACCATCGGCGGCATTGAGTCCTTCAAGGAGTCTGCCGAAAGAAACAAAAAAACTACGTTCACCAAGGTGATCCGACTGGAAAAGATCCTCGCTACGCCAAGCATCGCCAGACGTACCGGATTCCCGCAGGGTACACCTCTCTATGACCTGCGCCGTGTCCGCTATGTGGAGGGAAAGCCCCTCATCCTTGACTTGAATCTTTTCCTGCAATCGGCTGTCCCGAATCTCACGAAGGAGATCGCAGAAAGATCCGTCTATGAATATTTGGAGGATACGCTTGGCATGACCATCGTGACCAGCAGGCGGCGGCTCACGGTCGAACATGCCACCGAACAGGACAAGGCCCATCTTGACCTCGGCGACTACAACTGCCTTGCCGTCATTACCAGCCAGACCTACAACTCCGACGGCATCCAATTTGAATACACCCAGTCACGCCACCAGCCAGACTACTTTTGCTTCAATGACACAGCAATGCGGAAAAAAGTTTGACACACAAACGGCTCGCAGATTTCCCTGCCAGCCGTTTTCTTTTGCCTCTTATCGCTTAAAACTTCCGTCAAATGATATCGAAGTTGCTTTGAAGTTGCTTTGAAGTTGACAATGAACTTTTAACGAAGTATATTTGGAACAGTTCCATTGGCTATCGCTGATTCGCTGTGTTCGTGAAGCCGGCATCCCTTGACTTTAGGCATTGGGACAGTCAACTGCAACACGTTTAGGAGGTATTTCTTTGGAAAATTTTTCTTTTGCTGATTGGACAGAGTATCTTCAGGTCTTGATACTGCCTGCCTGTATTCTTATCTTTTCCTTTCTTCTCGGCATTACGCTGAACCGTTTGGTCAACCGCCAAATTGCAAACCGAATGGACACAGACGAAACAAGCCTAAAAAATGTTTTCGTCCATGCGGTAAAGGGCGTACCAATTTCCTTCTGCATGGTTGCCGGCCTGTACTGGATCGTAAACACGATCGACATTACGCCAAGTGTCACGAAGATTTTTTCTTATCTGCTTTTCACTATCAACATCTATACGGTTACCCGTGTGATTGCCAGAACGCTCTCCGGCATGGTCACACTGCACATGGAACGTTCCGATGCACGAATGCCAAAAACCAGCCTGCTCAACAACATTCTCTCCCTGATCGTATATTCGATGGGCGTGATCGTTGTCCTTCAATATTGGGGAATTTCCATTGCCCCGATTCTCACGGCTCTCGGCGTTGGCGGCATGGGTGTTGCCCTCGGTATGCAGGAAACTCTCGCCAACATTTTCTCCGGGCTTCACCTCATCATTTCCAAGCAGCTTCGCTTGAATGATTACATCATGCTGAGCAGCGGCGAGCAGGGACTCGTAACAGACATCACATGGCGTTACACCACGGTTCAGTCCGTCATGGGAAACCTCATCGTGATCCCGAACAAAAATATTGCCGGCTCCATCATCACGAATTACAACCTGCCCCAAAAGGACATCACAATCAAAATTCCCATCGGCGTTGCCTACGACAGCGACCTGCAAAAAGTCGAGGATATCACGTTGGAGGTTGCCCGTCAGGTCATGGACGATGCCAAGGAAACCAGCAATATTCCGCCCAAAGTTTTTTTCCATACCTTCGGGGAATCCAGCATCGAGTTCAACGTGCTGATCCACTCCACACGCTTTGAAAACCAAAACGAGCTCAAGCACAACTTCATCAAGGAATTGACCAAACGGTACCGTGAGGAAAACATCGAAATTCCTTATCCCGTGCGTACTATCGTTCAGGAAACAAGCTCCGCCAACAAATAACGAAGCTAAGATGTCCCCTTCTTCAACAGCTTGCTGTAAGTGGGGGAAGTCAAATTTTAACAAGCGGTGAACATATCTCCCGCTTTGTTGAAACGCAAATTGGAGGGAAAATGCTTATGGCATTTTCTTGAACAATGGCGTTATAATCCTGTGAAAAGTTTGCAGAATACAGCAAAAGTTCTCCACAAGCCCTGTGGAGAACTTTTTTTCTGTGTGGACAATCTTTTCAAAAGGAAGTTTATTCATCCTGCCTCCGTGCAGCTTCAATAGGACGGCAACTAGGCATCATATATATTCATTTTTCTTGGCTGTTTATACATTTTCCCGTGTGGATATCCTTGGTGCAGCCCTGTGGATAATTACAATATGTGGTACATCTATTGACTCGGCAATCATAGATATTGTATAATTGAGCCATGATGAACATTACCGCAGAAGGACGTGTTTTACTTCTGCGAAGTGCAATATACAAAACAAGGACAGGTGATTACCCCATGTTAGTAAACGGAATCCATGTAACCATTGACGGCATGACCAACATCTCAGAAGCGGAAATCTCCAACTATATCGACTATGTGGAAAACCAGACAAAAGAGCCGCTCTCCAGTCTTGCCATCAAGGCGGCAGGCGATGACAATGTTTCACTCAGCTATGTGCTGCAGCCGCAAAAATTCGAGCGGATCCGCCGCATTACTGGCTACCTTGTCGGAACGATCGACCGCTGGAACGATGCCAAGCGTTCTGAGGAGCATGACCGTATAAAGCACGGAATCCATTAAAAAGAGGCTGCCTGCAATGCAGGCAGCCTCTTCTTCCTGTCCATATCTATAGAAAAGAAGGAAAATATATGACACTTAAAATTGCAGGAATCGAAGAAGAATCCTTCGTTGACGGGGACGGATGCAGGCTGGCGGTATTCGTGCAGGGCTGTCCTCACCATTGCCGTGGCTGCCACAATCCGGAAACGCATGACTTCCACGCAGGTAAAACGATAGACACGGAACAAATCTTGAAAATGCTCTTGGAGAACCCCCTGCTTTCCGGCATTACCTTCAGCGGAGGAGAACCCTTCTGCCAGCCGGAACCCCTTTGCTCGCTTGCCAAAAAAGCTCACGCCAAAGGATTCAATGTTTGGTGCTACAGCGGCTACACACTGGAGGAGCTAGAGCAGATGAACCACCCGCAGGCTGCGGCATTGCTCCGTGAAATCGACATTCTCGTGGACGGGAAGTATATCGAAGGGCAGCGTGATCTCACACTGCGCTTTCGAGGCTCAAAAAACCAACGCATCATTGACATGAACGCCACAAGACGCCTTGGCTCGATACAGTGCCTGACCTAAGCTTCCCTTGTTTTCAATATTTTTCTTCCTCAAACAAACGATACTGGTTTTTGCCCTGTACCAATATAATACCCTCCAATGCCTCTCTTGCTTCTTTCAGCATGGCATCGTAACGCTTTCTGCCAACGCTTGTCGCTGATATTCCAATGTTGCAGGAGAAATTTTTTGCGTCCGAATTCGGCACACGGACACAAAGGTCTATGATTCGCTGCGCCCTGCGCTCGATAATATCGATCGACACATGGCCGCAGAGGAACACAGCCAAACGATCCCTTCCTGCCTGCCCCAAAATATCCTCACCTCGGAAATCTGACTGGATCGCTTCCACGACAGCTCGAAAATAAGCATTTTTTTCCTTTTGGGAACTAATGGTTTCCTTCCTATCCAAAATGGAAACTAGGAACAGTATGCCCTTTTCTCCCTGCTGCAGCCGATCAAGGCAGGAATTTACCTCACCTTCCATTTCCTCTTCCCTGTAAAAAGCAAATCTTCCCCACTCTGCCGGTTTCTCCCTGTCCCTGCCAAGCACAGCCCCAACAGGAACAGCATGCCCGATCACGGCATAGACCTTTCCTGCTTCATCTGCCAAGGAACGATAGTCCAGCTGATACTCCTTCACAGAATTCGAGAAAAGCGACCCATGATATCTCACAGTTCCCTCTGTTTGCTTTTCCTTTGCTTCCAACAGGCTTTGTGCAGCCTTTGCAATGCCTTGACCTGTATCATGCGAGGCCCTCTGAAGGCAGTCCGTAAATCTCTCAACCGTGTATTCCAGCTTTTCTCCACGGGAAGACACCTGCAGGAAGGAAAGGCTGTCGTCCTCAAGCCGGAAAGAAAAGAGGAGCGTCCCTGTCTTTTCCAGCAAAAAAAGAAATACCCCTTGCTCTTCCTGCCCCGTCAGCCTCCTGATGCCAGCTCCCGAAAAAGACTCCGCAGAAACATGAACCTCATTTTCCATAACCAATTCCCTTCCATTCCTAGTTAATTCCTTCGGGCCTATGGTATTCTCCATGATACCGAAAAGATCCGAAATCGCTCCTGCCCCAACATTTGCCCTGATACAAGAAAGGACGGCAGGAACATGCTGCCGCCCAGAACCCTTCCGCTTATTTTACGACCAAAACCGGACACTTTGCCTGTTCCACAATATACTGGCTCACACTGCCGAGGAGAACGCCCTTGACGATCCCCAATCCCCTGCTTCCCATAACGATAAGATCTGCATCATTTGCAAGCGAAAAATCCAAAATAACGACCGCAGGAGAACCTGTTTCCGAATAGGCCTGCTTTTCTATGCCCGATGGAACCATTTCCATCGCACGATCGAGAATAACATTCCCTGCCTTAGTAACTGCCTCCAAAATCGCATCCGAAAGGCAGGCGTTGATGGCTAACTGATTGATATTTGCAACATAGAGGAAATTCAGCTTTGCCTCACAGGACTCAGCCATTGCAATAGCCTCTGCAACCGCACGATCCGAACCTTCCGATCCATCTACCGGCACTACAATATTCTTGAACATAAAACTTCCCCCTCACCATTATTTCACTACTACCACAGAACCCATAGCCTCCTGCATAACCTTTTGGCTCACGCTTCCAAGGATAAAGCCGCGAACAAGTCCCAGCCCTCTTCCCCCGACCACGATGATCTCATCATCATGCTTGCAGGAAAACTCGACAATTTTCTCTGCCGGAGTCCCCGTGCAATGATGGAACGATGCCTCGATCCCCTCAGGAATACGCTCACTTGCACGCTCCAGTGCCTTCCTGCGTTCCTGCCCTGTCGGTGCCACCAGATCCATCGGCAGCCAAGAATCCTCTTCCTCGGAATCCGTGTCGCTATCAAAATAGGAAACGTAAAGTATATCCAGTGCAGCACCATACGACTCAGACAAGGAAACTGCCACATCCACCGCACGATCCGAATTTTCTGACCCGTCCACCGGCACCAATATCCTAGCATTTCCTTTCATTCTAATCCCTCCACTATTCACTATACTATATGATTCGAGAAATCATTGAAAAATCCTTTTCCTCTCAAAAAAAGTTTAGTGAAAATGGTTGATTTTTAAAAATTCGTGAGATACACTGGAAAATCATAAATAAAAACCAAGGAGGCTTCCTTATATGGAAACTATGGAAAAAGAAAACAATACAGCTTCAGCGCCTACTCCGGAGGAGATTGCAGAAGCTACGACCATTGCAGATATCTACCGTGCGGCCAAGCAGCTGGAGGGCATCACCGTAAAGACAGAGCTGATTCACAGCAGTTTTTTCTCTGAGCTTTCCAGAAACGATGTGTACCTAAAGCCCGAAAACCTGCAGCATACGGGAGCCTTCAAGCTTCGAGGCGCATACAACCGCATCAGCCAGCTGTCCCCTGAGGAGCGCTCCAAGGGAGTGATCACGGCTTCTGCCGGAAACCATGCGCAAGGGGTTGCCTTTGCCGCACAAAAACTGGGTGTCAATGCCGTCATCTGTATGCCTGCAACGACACCGATCCTAAAGGTAGAAGCTACCCGTGCCTATGGTGCTGAGGTCGTTCTTCACGGCGACAGCTTTGACGATGCCTATGCGCACAGCCTTCGCCTGCAAAAACAGCACGGCTATGTCTATATCCACCCCTTCAATGACAAGGAGGTACTTCTCGGCCAAGGGACAACGGCACTTGAGATCATTGATGCACTCAAGGACGTAGATGCCATTCTTGTTCCCATCGGCGGCGGCGGCTTTGCTTCCGGCGTTGCCCTTGCCAGCAAGCTCGTCAACCCAAGCATTCAGGTCATCGGTGTAGAGCCGGAAAATGCCGCCTGCATGAAGTCTGCACTCCAAGCAGGCAAGATCGTGACGCTTCAAAGCTCCGATACGGTCGCTGACGGCTGTGCCGTCAAAACAGCAGGTACACTGACCTTTGCTTTTTGCAAAAAATACCTCGATGAGATTATCACAGTCTCCGAAATGGAGATCATGAGCGCGCTCCTCTCCCTCATCGAAAAGCACAAACTGATTGCCGAAGGTGCAGGCGTTCTTTCCCTTGCAGGGCTTTCCAAGCTTCCGTTCAAGGGGAAAAAGGTCGCTGCCATCGTCAGCGGAGGAAACATCGACATTTCTACCATCTCGGCTCTCATTGACAAGGCATTGATTGCCCGCGGGCGTGTCTTCTGCTTCGCTGTCCAGCTGCCGGACAAGCCGGGACAGCTCCTCAAGGTATCACAGATTCTCGCAAATGAAAATGCCAATGTCATCAAGCTGGATCACAATCAGGCAAAGGTAACGGACAGCTTCAAGAAGGTCGTCCTTGAAGTAACCGTAGAAACACATAATTATGAGCATATCGAGCGCATCAGCAAGGCTCTGAAAAAGAATGGCTTTGATATTGAGAAGATTTATTGACTTATCTTATGACCTGCTTTATAACGAAGCTAAAATATCCCCTTTTCCAACAGCTTGCTGTAAGTGGGGGAGAAACATGCTTTAGCAAGCGGTGAGCATAGCCCCCGCTTCGTTGAAACGCTGTCATAGGAAGAAAATGCTTGTCGCATTTTCTTGATTGAGGCGTTATAATGTAGTGGTACTCTTTTTATTTCATAATTTATTCACCGCTTAGAAAGGACGGTCTTCATGTTTCTTATTGCATTATCTCCAATCCTATGGCTGGTCGTTGCCCTCAGCTTCCTGCGCATGGCTGCTTGGAAGGCATGCCCACTGGCACTTGTCATTGCGCTCCTTGCAGGAATCGGTGTCAACGGCATGACAGTTCCCCATGCCATCGAAGCAACACTTGAAGGTGTGGCACTTGCCTGCTGGCCGATTCTCCTCGTTATCATTGCCGCTATCTTTACCTATAATCTTTCCCTTCATACGAAGGGCATGGATGTCATCAAAAAAATGCTGACCTCCGTTTCCAAGGATCGCCGTGTGCTTATCCTGCTCATAGGCTGGGGCTTCGGCGGTTTCCTCGAAGGCATGGCTGGCTTCGGTACTGCCGTTGCGATTCCTGCAGGTATGCTCGCAGGAATTGGAATCCATCCGATTCTTGCGGCATCGGTCTGCTTGATTGCAAATTCCGTACCAACTGCCTACGGCTCGATAGGAATTCCGCTCGTAACGCTCGGAAGCGTTACCGGTGTGGATGCTATGCAGCTTGCAACCTATACCTGTTTGCAGCTTGCACCGCTTACCTTGCTCTGCCCGCTTCTCATGGTCATCGTATCCGGTCATTCTGTGAAGGCTCTCAAAGGAATGTTCGTCATGTGCCTTGCTTCGGGGCTTGCCTTCCTCATTCCTGAGCTTCTCATTGCCATGACGATGGGACCTGAGCTTGCCGTTGTCGCTGGCTCTATCGGTGCTATGGCAGCTATCGTTGCCTGCGCCAAGCTGTTCCCGACCAATGACCCTGCTTACAAAATGGACTTCAAGGAGGATTCCCAACCCGTTTCCGCACGGGAGGGACTGATTGCCTGCCTGCCATTCATTCTCATTTTCGTATTCCTTCTCTTGACCTCCAAGCTGGTTCCTGCTATCCATGATCCGCTGAATCTTATCAAAACCTCCGTCCTGATCTACTCAGGCGAAGACGGCGCGCCATATACCTTTACTTGGCTGGCAACACCGGGGGTCTTGATTCTCCTTGCGGCATTTATTGGAGGCAGTGTGCAAAAAGCAGGCTTCGGTGAAATGCTGGGCGTTCTCAAAAGAACCATCATCAATCTCCGCTATACGATCATTACCATCATTACAGTCATTGCAACAGCAAAAGTCATGGGTTATGCAGGCATGACACACCAAATTGCAGAAACAGCCGTTGCAGTCACTGGTACGATGTATCCTGCGATTGCCGCTTTTATCGGCTCTATCGGAACTTTTATCACGGGTTCTGCAACCTCGTCCTGCGTGCTGTTCGGTAAACTGCAAACAGATTCCGCTTCTGCCATTGGCGCAAGCGCAGCCGCTCAGGCTTGGATCGCCGCAGCAAATGCATCGGGTGCCTGTGCCGGCAAGATGATCTCCCCGCAGAGCATCGCCATTGCTGTTGCCGCTATCGGCACAGCAGGCTGTGAAGGAAAACTTCTCCAGTTTGCCGTGAAGGTCTACATACCGTTCATCATCGTGCTGGGAGCAATCGTTTACTTCGGTCAGACCATGGTCGGCTGATTCCATAAAATTTGACTGATTCAAAAAAAAGAAGCGTCCTTAGGAGCTTTCAATAAGGGATTTTTAATTCTTAAGAGAAACGGCATAGTTTAGTGATTATAACGCCATTGTTCAAGAAAATGCCATAAGCATTTTCCCTCCAATTTGCGTTTCAACGAAGCAGGAGATATGCTCACCGCTTGTTAAAATTGGGCTTCCCCCACTTACAGCAAGCTGTTGAAGAAGGGGACATCTTTAGCTTCGTTATAATTACTGGACTATGCCGTTTTTATTGATGTGATGTCGGTTTTAGCATAGTCGGATATAGATCAATATAATTATGTAAAAAACAGTTTTAATTAGAGCGAGAATCAACTAGTTCCAAAATGGAACTAGTTCATAATGAAGGTGGTGTCGAGAAGAAGCGCAATGTGGATTTTTATAACGCCATTGTTCAAGAAAATGCCGTAAGCATTTTCCCTCCAATTTGCGTTTCAACGAAGCGGGAGATATGCTCACCGCTTGTTAAAATTTGATGTCCCCCACTTACAGCAAGCTGTTGAAGAAGGGGACATCTTTAGCTTCGTTATATGTTGCAACGCCTTTGGAACGCTTCTTTTCTTGTTGTTCCTGCATTTCCTGCCAATGATTACAAATTCCTATGAGAAAAAGGATTTTCCTTTCCCACCGTAGAATCTCATGGAAAAGAACGATAATTTTTCAGAAAGGACGTCACGGCATGAACAATGGCATTTCTATTTACCCTGGACTCGGCAATACCTTGGAAGAGAATCTCTCCCTTATCCGCCTTGCCGCTTCCCGCAAGCTTAACCGATTGTTTATCTCCCTCCCTGCCTTCTCCCAAAACAAGGACAGCCAAAAAGATGAATTCCTGATTCTCTTGCAGGAGGCTAAACAGCAGCAAATGGAAATCATTGCCGACCTTTCTACACAAATGCTGGAACTGCTCGATATCACCGATTTCAACCTGACTGCCTTTCGTATACTCGGCATCCAAACACTCCGCATTGATTGCGGTTACAGTGCAGAGGAGCTTGCCAAACTCAGTCGGAACAAGCAGCATATTCGTATCCAGCTCAATGCCTCTACCATGACGGGAAGGATCCTCTCGACATTGATTCAAGAAAAAGCTGACTTCTCCAACATGGACGCACTGCACAATTTCTACCCACGGGAAGGAAGCGGTCTCAGCGAGGAGACTCTCGTCAGAAAGACCATTATGCTGCACAAGGCAGGTATTCGGGTTGCCGCTTTCGTCCCAAGCCAAGCCAAGAAGCTTGGCCCGCTCTTTGACGGGCTTCCTACGCTCGAAGACCACAGGCAGATGTGCGTTGACCTTGCCGCACGGCATCTTGTAGCTCTCGGCATAGATTCCGTCCTGATCGGTGACAACCTGCCAAGCGAAAATGAGCTCCTTGCCCTATCCCACTTGCAGGAAGACCAAGTGACCGTGCGTGCAGACATGCTGACAAAGGATCCCGTACAGCAGGCTCTGCTTCGGCACGTATTCACCTCACGCATAGACGAAGCAAAGGACTCCATACGCGCCCAAGAAAGCCGCAAACTGCTCTCAGGACCGATCTATCCTGAAAATACCGTAGACTGTCTGGAAGGAGACATCACGATAGACAACGAAAACTATCTCCGCTACATGGGAGAGCTGGAGATCCTCAAAACCGACCAGCCAGCTGACGATCGTATCAACCTTGCCGCCCGCATCCCCAAAAAGGAGCATTTCCTCCTCGCCTACATCACGCCGGGGAGAAAATTCTCCTTCCGATTTCAAGGCTGAAACTAAATATTTGACAAAGCCCATATACAAAAAGAGCCTTGGCAAAAAACCAAGGCTCTGACCTTACTGGTGCGACCGGAGTGATTCGAACACTCGACCCACGGCTTAGAAGGCCGTTGCTCTATCCAGCTGAGCTACGGACGCAAAGAATATAAAATGGTCGGGACGACAGGATTCGAACCTGCGACCCCCTCGTCCCAAGCGAGGTGCGCTACCAAACTGCGCTACGTCCCGACAACAATGAGTATTATACACAAAAATACAACCGTTGTCAAACCTTTTCAAACGAACCTATCTAAATATTTTCCAAGAATTTGCAAAAGGTACGTACAGGCTTGGTCTTTGAAATTCCAAAAATCGTCTGAAGCCCCTTCGGGGTTGGAAATTATCCTCAAAATTCCAAAGGGAATGTGATTTGCACTGCAAACTTGCCCAATGGCTCCACTTTCCATATCAATTGCAATCGTGTCCTCAAAATTAGCCATAATTTTCGCTTTAATAGCATGTGTTGAAAACTGGTCACCAGTGGCAACAGTGCCGATAAAATGGCGAGACAGGTTTAGTTCCTTACAGCTATCAGAAAGCCCTCTCGCAATCATTTTGTCTGCATCCACATAAATGCCAGTAAAATCAGGACTTGTGCCAAGAGAAAAACCGATGGGGCTAAGGTCTAAATCATGCTGAAAAACCTTGTCAGCAATCACGATGTCAAAAACCTTTAATTTTTCTGCGATAGCCCCACCTACGCCCACATTTATAATGGAATCAGCCCCCATAGTTATCAATGTCTGGGCAGCCATAGCGGCAAATACCTTGCCAATGCCGCAGCGAGCCACCATGCATTCCTTGCCGGAAAGCGTCCCCTCAAAAATATGCAGCCCATTCGCACAATCCTTTTCAGCATGAATATTCATGCCATCTACCAGTCCCTGCACTTCTTCCGGCATAGCACCAATAATACCGACCATCTGTTTTTACCTCCCACAAAATGTGAAACCGCATAAAGTACGAAAAACTCGTTTTCATCGCCATTACTATTTATGCCGCAAGCGTTAGCTGTGAACTACCCCCACTTATGAAAAAACAATAGTATGGCTCAATTACTTGCGTAAATTCGCCATACCCGCCTTCATCCCCCACCTTAGAGGCGGAGGACTTCTGGCGGATTAGGTTAAAATGTTTTTTGTGATTGCCCTAAACCGGCCTTCTCTGAAGCATTTGGTAAAGAAGCTCCACTGCCCCTCTCCCCATACCGGTCTCTCTTGCCACATCGACCACGGACCAGCCCTCCACCAGCAAGGCCCTTGCCCGTTCAGAAGGATTCTCGGCAGGCATTTCCTTGCGAGTCCCCACCTCCGCCGTTGTATTTACGGAAACGATATCTTGGGCAGGCATTGGCTCATAGGTATCATGCGGAAAGGCATCCTCCTCCGACTTTCTTATTGTCTCACTAAGGATATCAGAAAACTGCTGTACACCCGAAGATTCCGTCCTCGATTCCTTTGGCTGCTCAAAAACGACAGGCTTCTGCATAGAAGACAAGGAAGCCTCGCTCATCTGCCGGTAAAGCATCTGGCACTGCTTCTGCTGAAAATCCATCTGCTGCTGAAAAGCTCTTCCCTCCGACAGCTGACGGCTCAAGGACTGCTCTGCCCCTTGCAGTTCCACCAGCTTCAGATCCAAAGCATGCTTTTTCTCCTCAGCCTCACGAATTACCTGTTCCAAATGAGTGACATGGCTTCCCATCCGTTGAATGATCTCATTGGCAGAACGCTCCATTTCCTGCTTGAGCTGCTCCGCAGAGACCATCAGTGCTTCCTGTTCCTTTGCGGGCTGCTGACGCGCTTCATTATGCCGATGGACAAAATAAAGAATCGCTGCACCAACAACGATCAAGAATCCCATGGCCTCTATTATCATAACGAAAACCCCTAACTAAAATGAAATATCAAGGTGATGACCACGGGAAGGATCTTCTGCCAGCTTCTGCTCCGGCACTTCGTCCTCAGAATCTCTGTTGTGTTTTCCACGTTTTGCATAGAAAGCACGACCGCCATGCCCACCATCTCCTTGAATACGACCGTCCTCTGCTTGATCCTTGTTCCTGACCTGCTTTTGCTTGAGCTTGTCATCTTCCTTTTGGCGGAGCGTCCCAAAATCTTGCTGCACTGCACCTGCTTGATTCAAATTATGCTGTACCTGCGAAGCCTCATTCGCCTGCGGCACGACCATCTGCATGCTCATCGGAGTTACGTTCATAAAAATCCCCCGCCTTTCTGCTCAAATCAATATGGACCCAAGGAAACCTCCTCACCATCAACTGTCAGCGAGCAACGCCTTGCCGGCGTATTGAAATTCTTTACTGCAGAATTTATCGTAACACGAACCCCAGGGAAGATGGCATCCGCTACCATCACCTTGCCATGCTTCATATTTGACAAAGCCTCTTCCAAAGTCTTGATTGTTTCCTCATCTCGACGGATCTGTCCAGCAAGCGGAAACTGCGATCTTGTCAATGCATTGATCTGTGCCACACGTTCCTCTGGAAGCGTGTTGATATCGATTTTTCCCAAGGTATTAAGCACCTGCGTGATCTGTTCCAATCTTGCCTTGCTCTCCTTGTATCTTTTGCAGGTCTCTTTATACTGTGCTTGTATATTAGGATTGACTCCAACGGTAACGCGAGTCACCACGCTGGCCTGATTGCCAATACAATTCGCCCGAACCTCCTCACCAGCAGCAGCACGTCCTCCCACCAGCTGTCCTTTCTTTCCTTCCAAAATAATTTTTGCACCGGCAGAAAGCTGGGAATGCAGAGACACATCTGTAATATAAATATCCCTCTCCGCTTCCAATTCTGCCGTTTCCACGAAGGCAACCCGAATATCCTCCTTGGCCTTGATCTTTGCACGATTCATGCCATTGATACCGCCGCCAATGAACACGTTCCGCCCTTCTACGATTGCACCGCTCACCATGCCAGAGATCTCAATATCACCGGAAGCCTTGACCACAAAGCCCTTCTCCACGTTTCCTTTGATCTCAACACTGCCTATAAAATCAATGTTTCCCGTCCCGACATTGACACCGCTTTGCAATACCAAATGCGGATCCACGCCAATGGTTCTCTTATTGTCCACGATCTGCCCGTCAATTGTCGCTACCAGCACATTATCCTCTATCACCTTAGTATTCTTCCCGACAGGCATCGGTATCGGACGGCCATTCCTAGCGTTTACCTCCGTCCCAAACACATTCCTTCCAGAAGTTCCCTTCGTCTGAGGGATACGGACAGCCAAGACATCATTTCTTTTTGCAAGGACAAAGAGATTCAAGTTCTTATAATCCACCCTGTCATACTGATCCACGACAGGCTGTCCCTTTTTGCCAAGCTCAAACCGACGTTCAATTTGTGCATTCTCCCCATGAACAGGCGGTGTGCCTTGTGCAGCAACAAAAGGCTGTGCACTTTTGATTCCCTCAGCAATCGCATCCGAAAGAATACCATAGCTGACATTTTTTTCTGCCAGCGCTTCCATTACCATATCCACCGTTGGAAGCCGCGTTCCATTCTTCATATCAAGCCGCACAGTTGCCTGCATACGATCCTTGCTGACATCTACAATGACTCTCGCATAAGCTTCCTCTGAGCCATCCCAATCATCACCAATAACGCCAACCGCCAAACTGTCTCTTGGCGGATCCGAAATTCTTGTTCTCTTGCCGGAAGCCTCACGAACCACTCTTGAAAGAAGCACGATATCATAATCCAAAACCCCGCGCTCCTGCAAGATTTGACGCATATCAGACAGCTCAAAACCAAATTCCCCGTCCTGCACAGGATATACGGTCAGGAATACACCTTCAGTGGAAAACTCAAACAAATATCCCGCATCTTTTCCACCAAGCCGCTGTGTATTTTTTTCCTCCTCCATAGTATATCCGCCTCCAATATATAAAACGCAGCCTCCAAAGCATCCCATAGCAGCTTCCTCAGAGTGCGCCCTTTTTCAAAATTTAACATTACCTTCCTTGCACAAAGTACAAACTTTACACAAGAAGCAAGCCCTTAACGCAAGCTTGCTTTCACCCTTGCCAAATATCCCCGAAGCCTAAAAACAGCCTTTGTATGCATCTGGGAAATTCTAGCCTCCGTCAAATGCATAATCAAACTAATTTCCTTTAAGGTCAATTCCTCGTAATAGTAAAGGGATACAACCAACCGTTCCTTTTCCGGCAAATGATCTATCGCCTCTGCCAAGGTCTGCTGCAGCTCCTTGAACTCAATGCTCTCCGTTGGACTTTGCTCCACAGCTTCAATCGTATCTACTCGCAAATACTCTTCCAATGGAACTACAGTAGCTGCATTCATTTGACACACCAGATCCGACAATTCCTTCATAGACATGCCCAAACGTTCTGCCATCTCTTCATCTGTAGCAGAACGTCCTAATTCATTTTCCAGCTCATATGCAGCTTGCTCATATTTTCGTATTTTTTGTCGAGTTGTAACAGGAATCCAATCCTTTGACCTCAGATAGTCAAGCATTGCCCCCCGCACTCTCACACCAGCGTAGGTCTCAAACTTGTTCTGACGGTTCATATCGTAGCGGTCGATGGCATCCATCAATCCAAAAAAACCGCTGCTCAGCAAATCCTCTTTATCAACATGTGAAGGAAGGCTGATTGCCAGCCTTCCAGCTACCACCCTGACCAATGGAAGATAATATTCCACTAATTGGTTTCTAATCTCAACTGACTTGTTCTTCTGATAGCACTGCCACAGGGAAGCAACATCGATATGCGAATCATATATTTGGTTTGCCATATGCGTGTCCCCTCCCTATCTTATTCCACTGGTGTTTCTACATGCCTAAAATCATGCTCATCCAAGGGATGAAACCCATCATTGCCTTCTTGAGCAAATCCCGTATCTGTGCCTTCTGTTTCCTCCATCAAAGCATCCGCCGTATTTGCCCCAATCTCATCCCCTGCTGCAGCCTCGTTCAATGGTGCCTCCCCTTCCATAATCTCTTCCAGTTCAAGGTTCTTATCAAATCCGATAATATCCTTCGCCTCCAAGACGAGTGCCACCAAATAAACAGCTGCCCCTGTCACTAGGAATCCCACCAGAGAGCGCAACGCTATCGTAACGAACCGTGCATCGCTGGCAAGTCCGACAAGCATGATCACAAGAGCTGCCACTACAGAAAACACCAGTGACATTCCTAACTTAAACAACCCATCTCACCTACTAAATTTCCTTTTCTCCCTTATTGATGGTTTTTACCTTGTAAACACCGTTGTTCAAATCAATTGAAACAGTACGTCCATAAGTTCCGCCCGTGTCCTCAGAAACCAAGGGTATCTTCATATCACCAAGAATCCTCTTTGCTGCTTCTGCATTCCTAGTCCCAACGCGCATGACATCCGTAGCATTAGAAAATGCAAACATCTGTGCACCGCCGGCTATTTTCGCTACCAAACGAGACTTGGAAGCTCCTGCCTTCAAGACATCCTCCAACATAAGAGGCAATCCTGTGTCCGCAAATTTTGCAGGATTGTCACTTGGCCGAGCCTGCGTACTGTCCGGCAGCATAATATGCAGCAATCCACCAATCTTTGTCTGCGGATCGTACAGTGATATGCCGATACAGGATCCCAAACCATAACTTATCAAGGTTGACGGACTCTGACCAACCTTGTAGTCGGCCATACCGACTTTGATCAGCTCCTCTGGCATATCACTCAACTCCTACTGCAGAAATAATCGTCTCCAACGAACCTGGATCCGGCACAAGGAAGAAATGACCATTGATTCCATCATCTTCAGAAAGGAATTCCGTCTCGATAACCATCGCCGTATCCCCCATTTGCCCCAGCTGAACCAAAACGACATTAAGAATTGCTCCTGCCATATCCATAGCCAGAGCCGGAATAGAGGGAAGCATGGAAATCTGCGTAAACGTAAAGAACGCATTCAAGTACGCACCCGCAAGAATATTTCCTATTTCCATCAATGCAGACTCATCCATGAAATCCAGCTTCTGCGTTTCTCCCTGCTTCTTTCCCATAATCGTATCTACAAGATAGAATGCACTTTTCTGCGGCAAAAGAAACAGGATATTTCCTGGTGCTTTGCCATAGACCCGCAAAAATACCCCTGCAACGATCGTATCAGGACCGCCTACCAGATCAGGAACTGCATCCAAAGGAACCAAGGCAACCTTCGGAACATTCATATCGATCCTGCGATTGATGATCTGGGAAAGTGCCGTTGCCGAATTTCCTGCTCCTACATTCCCAATCTCGCGCAAGGCATCTAACTGATTTGCGGACAGCTTAAACCCATCACTCATATCTGGACACCTCACTTATTCTCCTTTGCCATGCCGATAATCTCCTGCAGGTTCAGCATGATGATCAAACGGCCATCCATGTTGCCAATGCCGCTCAGGAAACGAGTAACTTCCTTTCCATTAACAGCTTTCTTTGCATCCACCGGCTTCGTATCGATCGTAATAACCTCCGTTACTGCATCAACCAACATTCCAACATGAAGGTCGTCCACCGTTACAGTAACAATACGGGTCTTTTCCGTATAAGGTGTCTGCTCCAATCCAAGACGCTGCTTCAGGTCGATTACTGGAAGAACACTGCCGCGCAGATTGATAACTCCCTTGATGAAATCTGCCGCAAAAGGAACACGGGTAATATCCGTGAGATTCCTAATTTCCTGTACGTTCAGAATACTTACGCCATATTCCTCATCTCTAAGCTTAAAGGCAACGACCTGAATGCCTTCATCCACTACGCTAATCTCTTCGTTTGCCATCTCTTTTACCCCCTTCAACAGCTTACTGCATCATTGTAGCAACATCGATAATCAATGCAACGCGACCATCACCAAGAACGGTTGCTCCTGAGAACATCTTGAGGCCGTTAAAGAGGTTGCCCAACGTCTTGATAACGATTTCCTGCTGTCCTATGAGATGATCGACAACGATACCAGCCTTCGATTCCCCTGCATGGACAACCACAACAAAGATCTCCTCCGAATCCTTCACATGCTCCACCTGCAAGGTCTGTTCCATCCGAATAATAGGAATAATCTCGCCGCGAAGCACAATGACTTCCTTATTCTGCACAGTCTTGATATCATCTGGCTGAATATTGATCGTGCTGTCAATGGAACCAAGCGGAATCGCATACATCTCCTCCTGAACCTTGACCAGCATTGCCTGAATAATTGCCAAAGTCAAAGGAAGCTTGATCTTAAATACAGAACCTTCATCGATCTTCGTCTCGACGTCCACATGACCGGAAAGTGCCTCGATCTTGTTCCTGACAACGTCCATGCCTACGCCGCGGCCGGAAATATCACTGATCTGTTCTGCTGTCGAGAAGCCCGGCAGGAAGATAATGCGTACTGCATCTGCATCATCCAGCTTGTCTACCTCATCCTGCGTCATCATGCCCTTTTCCACGGCCTTGCGGCGCATCTTGTTCGCATCAATGCCAGCACCATCGTCCGTGACCATGATAACCACATTGTTGCCTTCGTGACGAGCAATCAAGCCGACCTCACCGACACGAGGCTTTCCTTTGGTTTCACGCACATCTGGAAGCTCCACGCCATGATCCAAGGAATTACGCAAAAGATGCATGATCGGATCGCCGATCTCATCAATAACAGTACGATCCAACTCTGTTTCCTCACCCTCAATGGTAAGGTTGATTTCTTTGTTAAGTTCCTTGGAAACATCCCGCACCATACGTGGGAAACGGTTGAACACCTGACTGACTGGAACCATTCGAACCTTCATAACGATGTTCTGCAGATCTGTCGTAACACGATCCATCTGCTCCAAGGTCTCCGTAAGCTCACTGATACGATGCGTTTGACCGATCTGTTCCAAACGAACCTTATTGATAACCAACTCTCCCATGAGATTCATCAGCGTATCCAGCTTTTCAATATCAACACGCACAGATTGCCCTGCATGGTTCTTCTTTGCAGCAGCAGGAGCAGGAGCAGCAGGCTTCGCTGCTGCTGGCTTCGCTGCTGGTGCAGCCGCCGGTGCCGGTGCAGCAGCCGGTTCTGGTGCAGCTGCCGCCGGTGCAGGTGCTGCCGCTGGTGCTTCTTTCTTTTCCGACAGGTCAAGAACCTTGATCTTCACGGTCTCAATCTCAGAAATCGCCATCAAAGCATCCTCGATCTGCTTTTCCTCCGATGCAGTCACGATAATGACATCAAAACTCAAATCAAATTTTTCCTGTTCCAGCTCCTCGGCAACAGGAACCGACTTCACAAGGTCACTCAGCTCATCCAATGCATTCATGACCATGTAAGAGCGAGCTGATTTCAAAAGACAGGTCTGTGCAAGGCTTACATGAATATGCATTCCGCGCAATCCCGACGACTGTGCCTGCTTAATAATCTCCTTTTCTGTATCCGAAAGCTCAATAACCGGCATCTCATCTGCCGCCGGAGCTGCTTCCACTGGTGCAGCAGCTGCTGGAGCAGGTGTCTCTGCTGCCGCTTTTCCTGCATCACCTGAAGAAAGAATGCTCAGCTTCTTGACAAGCTCCGACACATCAATAAGATCTTCTGGATCCCCATTTCCCACATTGTCAATCATCTGCTCCAAAGAGTCCAAGCACTTGAAAAGAACATCTATGATTTCTTCTGTAATTTTCAGCTGCTCATGACGAAGCAGGTCAAGCACGTCCTCCATTTCATGCGTCAATTCTGCAATCTTCGTGTATCCCATAGTTGCAGACATGCCCTTCAATGTATGCGCATTACGGAAAATCTCATTCAGAACCGATAAGTCCTCCATATTGTCTTCGAGACTCAGCAAGCCTTCATTCAGCGATTGCAGATGCTCGTGAGACTCATCCAAAAACATGTCCATATACTGATTGGTATCCATTTGTATTCCCCCTACATCCTTCCTATTTTTTTACCGCTTCGACAATTGCTAACGCAATATCCTGCACAGGCTGAATCTCGTCTGCCAAGCCAGCCTCAACAACTGCCTTTGGCATCCCATAGATAACAGAGGTTTCTTCATTCTGCGCTATGCTGTACCCACCATGCGCCTTGATCTTCTTCATGCCCTCGCAGCCATCGCATCCCATCCCAGTCATAATGACTGCCACAAGATCCTTTCCAAACTGCGCTGCAGAATCATACATGACGTTCACTGCAGGACGATGACTCCCCACCGGAGGATCTTGGCTGAGAACGATCTTTCGCTTGCTAAGGTCAGATTCAATCCTCAAGTGATAATCCCCTGGTGCTATATAAACATGGCCTGGCTCGATCAGCTCATCGTTTTCAGCTTCCTTCACGGAAACTGCCGAAATAGCATTCAATCGATTGGCCAATGATTTCGTAAATCCTGCCGGCATATGCTGGACAACGACCACTCCGCAAGGAAGATTTCCCGGCAGCCGAGTGATTACATTCTGCAAAGCCTGAGGTCCTCCTGTTGACGTACCGATCACGACCAGCTTCTTGCTTTCTGCCCGAAAGTCTCCCGTTGCAACAGGCTTTGCGCTCGCCGGCGGCACTGGAACATTCTTTTTTCGCTGCAGCAACGGATTTTCCCTTTTCGCAAACCTGTCCTTGGGAGATTCCTTTGGAGGAGGCTGCACTGCCTGCTGAGGCTTCCATCCTGTCCTTTGCGGCATCTCAACACGATGCATTACAGGCTCTGCCGGACGCTTCTGAAATTCCGTTTCCTTGATTCTTGAAGAAGCCCCACTTGTCCCAATGCGCCTTGGTACAGCCTTGGCCGCATTTCTGCATTTCAACAGGATATCATCTTCAATCGTGTCAATCTTGGAAACAGAACCCCCTGCCTTGCTCAAAAAATCCACGGCACCCAGGCTCAGTGCCTTAATGGTTGCCTCTGTTCCTTCCTGCGTCAAGCTGCTGAACACCACAACTGGCGTTGGGCACTCATCCATAATAACTGCCAGCGCACTCAAGCCATCCATGACAGGCATGTTCACGTCCATAGTTATCAAGTCCGGTTTTAGGTTCTTCGCCTTGTCTACAGCTTCCTTCCCATTTTTTGCTGTATCTACAACTTCAAAATCAGATTGTCTTCGAAATAAGTCTGACAAAACTTTTCGCATGAATGCAGAATCATCAGCAATCAATACGCGAATCACCCTGCTCACCTCTCTATCCAAGTATTTGGGAAACGATCCGATTCCCTCCATTATGATATTGGAACCCCTTTCGCCAGCGTCTTTCGCTGTACTGCAAACAAATATCTCACAATTTTATTCATATCTGCTGGCGGCAGCTGCTCAAAATGAGCTCCCACATAATAATTCACTATGCCGTCAGCCCGTGTGATTCTTGTACAGCGTACCAAACGGCTCATGACCTCCAGCGTTCCAACCTCAGGAATCTCGCAGAGCTCCAAACCAGCCATAGTCCCCTCCTTGACTGGCTCATTCATGACAAATCCTACGCCATTCCCGCTCAGGTCAACAGTCCTGGTCTCCAAAGGATTTCCAATATGCCCTTCCTCATCCACCAATTTCACCTTGATGCGATGCGTGATCCGTACACGGAAGAACTCCCGGTTCTGGCAGTACTCCGCTTTTTCCGGAAAGGAAAGATTCCATACAGGAATCCCATTTTCCAATCTGCCATTGGATCTGATTACCGTAGAAAACTTGTACCTGTTCTCCGAGCCAAGGGTCTGTGCAAAAACCCTTGCACCCTTGCCTAAAACGACTGGAACTCGTTGGCTCGTCATCGGCATATCCACAACGATACTGTTTTCTGTCAAGTCTTCAATACGACTAAGATATTTCTCCCCATCATCGCCAACCGTGAATTCAACACGCTGACCAATTTTCAAAACATCCTTCGCTTTTATTGATTCGCCCGCCATGCAAAAGTTCCTCCATTATTTTACGAAAAATTAAAAATTTGTTGCAAAAAACCTTTCCAACCCCTTTTTACGTCCATTTTTTTGCCGTAAAGCAACTGGTTGGCCATTGCAATCACGCATTTTGAGGCAAGCGAGCCGGAATTCATCACCAAAAATGGCTGCTGCCTGCGAACTGCTCCCATGACATTTCTGTCTTCGAAAATGTATCCTGCACATGCAATATCCATTTTCAAAAACTTTTGTGATGTCCTTTGAAGCTTCGACACAACCTCCTGACTTTCCTCCCTATCATAGACACGATTCACAACTAGCTTTATATTTTTATTTGCCGCATACATACTGTACGCCTTCATAACGGCATACGCATCTGTAAGTGCCGTAGGCTCCGGAGTCGTGATCAAGAGTACCTCATCTGCCGCAAGAATAAATTCCATGACGTTCTTGCCAAGTCCTGCACCAGTATCCACTAAAATAATATCTGCTATTTTTTCGCAATCACTGAGCTTCTGCATGAGCAGCTGACGCTCCGCAACAGAAAAATCGCCCGCCTTTTCAATCCCGGAACCGCCAGAAATGTACGTTATCCCATACGGCCCATGGACTAAAACATCTTGCAAGGTCACGCCATCTTCCAAAAGATTCAGTAAATGGTAGCGAGACATGCTGCCAAGCACCACATCAACATTTGCCATGCCAAGATCCGCATCTATCACCAAGACACGCTGCCCGGCTTCATGGAGCGCGATTGCAAGATTCACCGTGAGGTTTGTCTTGCCAACGCCGCCCTTTCCGCTCGTCACGGCAATCACTCGAGTCGTATGTTCCCCTTTATCAAAGAAATTTCCCGAATTTCTCCCTGCCAGCAAAGACTGCGCCCCGTAATCTGACTTGTCCTCTACCAGCTCTCTGAGCCTCGATGCCTGATCCATCCTATCATTCCCTCAACAATAAATCGGCTAACTTCTCTGCACTTGCCGGAAAAATATCATCCGGCACGCTTTGACCATATGCCAAGTAAGATAATGAAATGTCCTTCCCACACAGCAGATTGGGTATGATTCCAAGAGAACGCGTTTCATCTACCTTCGTGAAAATAACACGATTCGGCTTGCACGATGAAAACTTGTCCATAATATCTGCAACATCCCCGTCCTTGGTCGTTGCACTGATTACCAAATGCTTTTCGATGCGGGAATTTGCCTTCAGCAGCCTTTGCAGTTCATCCATCTGATACTCGTTATGCTGGCTCCTGCCCGCCGTATCGATCAAAATCAACTGCTTTTTCTCATGCTTCCGAATTGCCACGCGAAGCTCATCCGGCGTATAAACGATTTCCAACGGAAGCCCTATGATATCGGAATATGTCTTTAGCTGCTCCACCGCTGAAATACGATACGTATCTGCGGTAATCAAGGCTGCGCTCACGCCTTGCTCCAGTACAAACCTTGCCGCAATCTTTGCCAAGGTCGTGGTCTTCCCTACACCAGTCGGTCCAATCAGTGCCACGATCCGAGTTCCCCTGCTGGGAAGTGCTATTCCCTCAGAGAAATTCATCGAACGCTGCAAATAGTCCGTTAAAATCTCCCGTGCCTCAGAAGAATAAGCTTCCACAAGAGTTTCCCCTGCACCCAAGGTTGCTGCCATTTCATTCAGAAACGCATCCTCCACACCCTGCCGCTGAAGAACCTCCTGCAGAGTCAAAACATTCTGAGAAGTACCCTTGCTCATCATCTGCGCAAGCATAGCCTTCATCTGCGCAAGCTCATTTTCCAGCTTCTGTATTTTTTCCTGTTCTTCAGGTATCGCAAGGTCTGTTTCAGATTCAAAATTCTCTTCTGAATCTTTCGATTCTTCTTCCAACGATCCTGCAGACTGCTTTTCTTCCGCCAGTTCCTTGCTTGCTGGGGCAGAAAAGCTTTCTGCCTTCCATATTCTTGGCTTTTGCGGAGGACTTTGCTCTACCTCTTTCAGGAGCGAATCATAAAAATCCTTCCCTAAGCTTGGCTTTCCCACGGTTCCTGCTGGATTTGCCGCAGCCAATGGGTCGGTTCCAAAGGAGGGAAATTCCGGTTTCTGTATAATAGGAGCCTCCGGCACTGCACCAAGTTCTGCCGACTTCGCTGCCATCTCCACACCAGTTTCCGTACCATGTGTCTTATACTGGGACAACACGGTATTGGGAAGTACGGGGGCTGCCGTTTTTGCCTTTGTCCCCGTATCCTTTTTTTCCTTCGGTTTCGATGATTTTTCCTCTACAGCAGCCGTCACTTCCACGATTTCCTTGCTGCCATAGCCCAAAAATCCGCCTTCCTTATATTTCTTGGTATGCAGGATCACTGCATCTATGCCAAGCTCTTCCTTTACATGCTCCATAGCTTCCTTCATCGTAGGAGCCTTAAAGACCTTTATCTGCACTTAAATGCTCACCACCCCAAGAATCTGTATCTCCACACTCTGCTCAATCTCTGCATGGGAAAGGACGATAAGTCCCGGAACAGAACGCTCCACCAATTTCCTGAAATAAAGCCTCACAGCCGGACTTGTCAAAACAATAGGCTGATATCCCATGTTCGTCAGCTTTTCCAATTCTGTGTTCAAGTTGTCAACTAATCTCTGCATAGAATCAGGATCCAAGCTTACATAAGAGCCATGATCCGTCCGCTGAACGCCTCCTGCAATACGATTCTCCAACGGCGGTGCCAAGGTAATGCATGGCAGGATATTGTTCTGCACATTCTGCTGCGTAATCTGCCTGGCCATTGCATGACGGACATATTCCGTGAGAATCTCCGTATCCTTCGTTGCCCGTGCATAATCCGCAAGCACCTCCAGTATCGTAGCCATGTCCCTGATGGACACTCTCTCCCGAAGGAGATTTGCAAGTACCTTCTGGATCTCTCCAACATTCATAAGCTCAGGAACTACTTCCTCCACAAGCGACGTATTCGTCTTCTTGAGATTATCCACAAGGTTCTGGGTCTCCTGACGGCCGAGGATCTCATCTGCATGAGCCTTGATAACCTCCGTCAAGTGCGTTGCAAGTACGGAAACGGCATCTACGACCGTGTACCCATTCAGCTCTGCCTGTTCCCTTTCAGCCTCTGGAATCCAAAGCGCAGGAAGCCCAAATGCCGGCTCTACGGTCTCAATTCCTGGAACCTCCTCAAACACAGTACCTGAATTCATTGCAAGATAGTGATCCAGCATCAGCTCACCCTTTGCAATCTCAATACCCTTAAGCTTGATAATGTATGCATTCGGCTTAATCTGGATATTATCTCGAATACGGATGGTGGGGACAACAAGACCTAACTCCAAGGCACATTGCCGCCGTATCATAACAATACGATCCAAAAGATCTCCGCCCTGCCCAGTATCAACCAAAGGAATCAAGCTATACCCAATCTCAAGTTCCATGGGATCCACCTGCAAGAGCGATACAATATTCTCCGGACGTGTTGCCTCCTCCTTTGCTCTCGCCTTTTTTTCGACCTTCGTTGTTTCCGCTGATTTTTCCTCACGCTTCTGCAAACTCTTTCCAATGAGGAAACAGAACACGGAAAGACATGCAAACGGAACACCCGGAAGCCCCGGAACAAGTGCCAAGAAAAGAAGAACCCCTGCTATGATGAAATAGATACGCTCATTGCGTATTAACTGCCCCACAATATCCGCACCGAGATTGCCCTCTGAAGCTGCACGCGTAACAATAACGCCAGTTGCCGTAGAAATGAGCAATGCCGGAATCTGGCTGACAAGCCCCTCACCGACTGTCAGCAGTGTATACTGCTGAAGTGCCTGCAAGGCTTCCATATTCCGCTGCACCATGCCGATAACAAAACCACCAGAAATATTGATCATCATGATGATGATAGCAGCAATGGCATCTCCCTTGACAAACTTGGAAGCACCGTCCATTGCTCCGAAGAAATCAGCCTCCCGCTGTACCTTCTCACGGCGAATCTTCGCTTCCTCATCAGTTATCGCCCCTTGATTCAGATCCGCATCAATGGACATCTGCTTTCCTGGCATTGCATCCAATGTGAAACGTGCCGATACCTCTGCCACACGCTCTGAGCCTTTCGTAATAACGATAAAGTTGATGATAACGAGAATGACGAACATGATAAAGCCCACCACCGCATTACCGCCGACAACGAAATTACCAAAGGACGTAATGACCTCGCCGGCGTAACCGTTCAGCAAGATCAATCGCGTTGATGAAATGTTCAACGCCAAGCGAAACAAGGTAGTCACCAAAAGAAGTGACGGAAATACCGATAGATCTAATGCTTCTTCATTGTAAATGGTCGAGATAACAATTACCAAAGCCGCAGTAATATTGACGCAGATCAACAGATCCAAGAGAAGCGTCGGAAGCGGTATGATCATCATAATAACGATCGTCACAATCGCCAATGCAATGAATATATCGCTGTATTTCTTTATCGCATTAACAGGTCCGCCAGTGCCATGCACAGCGATTCCTTGTGGTTCTGCCATTCGAATAACTCCTTACCATCATGCGTATCCATATTTTCTTTGTTTCAGCCGATACACATAAGCCAAAACCTCTGCCACTGCCTGAAAAAGCTCTCTGGGAACCATTCCCCCTACTTCGACAGCAGCATAAAGTGCCCGAGCCAGAGGCTTGTTCTCCACAACCGGCACATCGTGGTCACGAGCAATGCTTTTTATCTTCTGCGCTACAAAATCCTGTCCCTTTGCCACAACAACAGGAGCAGCCATTCCCTTCGTATACTGAAGCGCTACTGCAAAATGCGTTGGATTCGTCACGATGACATCAGCCTTTGGAACCTCCTTCATCATGCGTGACATCGCCATCTGACGCTGTTTCTGCTTAATCTTTCCCTTGATCTGAGGATCTCCTTCGGACTGCTTCATTTCGTCCTTTACTTCCTGCTTCGTCATCTTCAGATCCTGCGTTGTCTGCCATTTCTGATACATAAAATCAAAAACACCCAATATAATGATGACTCCTACCACCTGAAAAACCATACTGAACAAAATCTTTGCAATCTCATGCAGACTGGTAGACAGGTCATAATAAATAAACTGGGGCATAAAAGGAATCTCATCTTTTAAATAACGATAAATAAAAAAACCTATAATTGCAATTTTTAAAAGAGATTTTAAAAGCTCTACCAGACTTCTCTTGGAAAACATTCTTCCAAATCCATTGATAGGATTCAGCTTGTCCAACTTAAAGCCAATCGTCTCTGTACTGAAATTAAGCCCTACCTGATAAAAATTTATTACCAAACCAATCAACATAATAGCCAGCATAATGGGAAACGCTGTCTTTGCCAAAAGCAACACCATACCAATGAACAACTGCACAATTGTTTCCGTATCTATCGTCTGCTGAAGGTGCCCGTATATATATATCGTATAATTCGCAATCTCAGCATAAATATGCTCCCACATTGCCTTCACGACAAAGAACCCAATCAAAAGGACAAATGCTGTTGTCAGCTCTTGGCTTCTTGCCACCTGCCCCTTCTTCTTTGCATCCTCACGCTTTTTGCCTGTAGGCTCCTCCGTTTTTTCAGCAAAAAGCTGAAGATCAAAGGAAAAGCTGGGATCGCTGCTCCCCCCCCTATTGCATAGCTTGAAGGGCAGCAGAGATATTGCCATACATCTCATTAAACAACACATCCAAAAACAACACATAAAACGGAATCAACATCGAAAGCACTCCTATGCCTATCATCAGCTGCATAGGTATACCCACAACAAAGATATTCAGCTGCGGCATGGTTCTTGCCAAAATTCCCAGTCCCACATTCGTAAGCAATATGGCAAATGTCACGGGCATAGCGATCTTCACGCCTGTCACAAAGATACCAACCGTAAAGTTTGCAATCAATGCTGTCAAGGAAAGATCCAACTGAACACCTGCAAGAGGCACTAACCGAAAACTCTCCGCCAAACCTGCGATCAACATGTGATGCCCATTCGTAACCAAAAAAATAATGATTGCCAAATTATAAAGAAAACTTCCGATAAGCGGCATCTGCTGACCGGAAGTCGGATCCATAACGTTTACAATAGCAAATCCCACCTGCATATCCATAACCTTGCCTGCCATAGTAATGGCGGCAAAAGAAATATATGCGGTAAAACCAATCAACCATCCCACAAACAACTCCGACAGAACGGAAACACCATACATCAACACAGTTGCCGGCGGTTCTACAGTTCCCATCGCATCTACAACAGGAAAGAGCAGCACAGAAAAAATCGCCGCCGCCGCTGCACGAAACATAACCGGAATGTTCATGCTGCCGAAAAAAGGAGACAACACAAAAAGACCGCTCACCCGCGTCATAAGCAGCAAAAACGCTGCCGCATGCGTCTGCATCAATGAAAACAAATCCAAAAGAAGCCCTCTCCTCAACGAATATACATTGGCAAATTCACAAAAACACCAGTAACATATCCAACCATGATCCTAAGCATCCATGGCCCAAAAATCAAAATCGCCACGAACACCGCAACGATTTTCGGTATAAATGCGAGTGTCTGTTCCTGAATTGATGTAGTTGCCTGAAATACGCTGACTGCCAAACCAACAATAAGTCCCAATCCAAGCATTGGTGCCGCAACCAAAAGTACAATCATCAGAGCCTCTTGTGCCAACTGAATGACCACGTCTCCCGACATTCTCTCACCCTCCAGCTACTTGAAGCTCGTAATCAACGAACGTATCAGCAAATGCCAACCATCCACCATGACGAACAGCAAAATCTTGAAAGGAAGCGATATCATGACTGGCGGAAGCATCATCATGCCCATGGACATCAGTGTACTTGCCACGATCATGTCAATCACAATAAAGGGAATGTAGATCATAAACCCCAGTTGAAAACCAGTCTTAAGCTCACTGATAAGAAATGCCGGTATCAGAGTAAACGTAGACACATCATCCTGTGACTCTGGTCTTGGTGCATCTGCCAAATTAACAAACAGCGCCAAGTCGGATTCCCGTGTCTGTTTAAACATAAACTCACGCATCGGCTTTACGGTATTCTCAATCGCCTGCTCCTGCGTAATCTGTCCTGACAGATATGGCTGTATCCCATTTTGATTTGCCTCATTCCAATACGGTGCCATGATATAAAACGTCAGAAACAAGGACAACGCAATAACCACCTGATTCGGTGGTACATTTTGTGTAGACAGTGCATTCCGCAAGAATCCTATGACAACAACGATTCGAACGAAAGAAGTCGTCATAATCAGGATAGAAGGAGCTAACGTCAAAATCGTCAGCAACGCCATAACCTGCAGCGTAACTGCAACATCCTGAGGACCATTGGAAGATCCTACACTAATATTTACATCCGGAATCAAAGGCGCCGCCATCGCATGATTCGCCATAAATACGAAAAAGGCCACGCATCCAAGCAAGAAAAACTTTTTCCGAGGGTTCAACCGCCTACAACTCCTTAACCCTGTTATTTGAGAAACAACTTATGGAAACCCCTATCCATCCTTCTGCATCCATCTGGTGAATTCTTCCATCCTATCCCACAAAAATACGCAAAAAGACATCCTGCCTTCCCCGTCTTTTTGTTTCCTTTAACGAAAGATTTCTAATCCACCTGAACACATCAAATTTTTTAAAGGCTGCCTTATTTCCTAAACACTGGCGGTATCTTTTGGACAAAATCCGAAAGCATGCCAAACTGCTGGGAAAACATCCCCATATCTGCTGGATGTGCCAATGCCTGACGATGCACTCGTTCCATCTCCTCCTCATCCGTTATCTCAGAAAGCATCGTGATGTTATGTTCTGTCACTCCCAACAAGAACATCCTGCCTGCCAGCTCCACTATGCAAACTGACATCTTTGGCCCCAAAGGAAGCGACTGCAAAAGCCGACCACCCTCACCAGCCTGATTGCTGGCGAATCGCCCACCTAGAAAACGAGCTGCAAAATAAGCCAAAACCACGACAAACGCAAAAATTGCAAGAAGACTGATCAAATACGCCAAAGTCGACCACCAGGAAACCGACGTAGGCTGCGGATCCGCATTTTCGTATCCAGAAAGATACCCTCCGGATGAGGCAGCCGCATTGGCTGCCCAACCGGTCGTAGGATCAACGAGTGCCAGAACGATTCCAGCACCCGCAAGCAAAAAAATCCATTTCAATCTAAGCATCAAATATCAGCCAACCGCCTTGCGCACTGCTTCAAGAACGCGATCTGCTTGGAACGGCTTAACAATAAA
>JAZLHW010000027.1:0-21617 GCA_045617105.1 Selenomonadaceae bacterium
GGCATACACTGCCTGCAATGCCTTGCTGAACAGGAATGTGTCTGCTGTCCGCCTGACAGAGGATTGGGATCCCGTGACCAAGGCTCTGTATGATGAATTGCAGAGACTGGAACGGTTGATCTTTTATTTGGCAGGGACGAAGGAGTGGGAGCTTCTGCCGCAGGAGCTGGAGAATTTTCCGGAGGATGAGCAGGGGCTTTGGCAGGCTTTGCGGGACAGCAGGAGAGAAAAAATTCTTCGGCAGATGAATATGGTACAGGTTGCTGAGCAGCCATTGGTCAGCATTATGATACCGACCTATAACTTGCCGGAAGTCTTTGAAAGGACGATGCGCAGTGCTGCCATACAGGATTATCCCAATTTGGAGATCCTAGTGGCAGACAACAGCACCAATGAGGAGACCGCAGAGCTGATGAAGGAGTACGAGGGAGATGCCAGAGTCCGCTACCTTCGGAATCCGTCTGCAAGGAGCAAGGAAGAGAATTTTGCAGTCTTTGAAAAGCTGGCAAGGGGAGAGTACCTGCAATGGTTGATGCATGATGATATTCTTTTTCCGGGCAAGGTTCGCAGGATGGCGGCAATTCTCCGTGACAATCCGCAAGTTTCCTTGGTGGCTTCCCAGCGTGCCGTGATCGATGGGCGGGGAATGGTGATGGATCGTTCCAAGGTTTTTCCGGAAATTGCGATCAGCGGCGAATGTCAGGCTTTTGCGGGTGAGAGTTTTGGCACAAAAATGCTTGGCATGGCGGTCAATGTAATCGGGGAGCCGTCAGCCGTATTATTCCGCAGAAGGAATCTGCAGAACCATTACTGGCATGCGGAGTGCAAGGGCTATGTTGTGCTCTCTGATGTTGCCATGTGGCTGGAGCTTTTGGAAAAAGGGGATCTGGCGATCTTCAAGGAGCCTCTGAGCGGTTATCGGAGGCATGGAGTGCAGGAGGGGCAGAGGGAGGATATCTGCCTGCTGAGCCGGTTGGAGTGGTATCGTTTGATGAAGGAATGTTTGCAGGAAAAAAGGATCCTTTCCTCATGGGAACAGTGTATTCCTGCGATGGATGCATTTATCAAAGAGTACGATGTATTTCATGCAGCCAGCCTGCGTGTTGGCGGTACGTTGTCCTTGGAATACGAGAACATGATGAAGGAGATACGGAAGCTGAGGGCAGCCTTTGGAAGCCGTGGAGGTGAGAGAGGATGATTCATGTTTGCTATGCGTTGTGCGACAGAAAGGGGACGTACAGCAAGTTTGCAGGGACGAGCATGTGTTCCTTGCTGTTGAATACGGATGCTGAGGTGATGCTTCATCTGCTGCATGACGATACGTTGACGGAGGAGAATCGCCTTTTGTTTGAGAAGCTGGCAAAGGAGCATGGAGCAGAGCTTCGTTTTTATCCCGTTCAAACCCTTGCAACAAGGCAGATAGAATTTTTGGAACGGGAGATTGAAGGCTTCGCAGAATCCAGATTCAGTCCGGCGACTGTTTATCGGTTGATGGCGGGCATGCTTTTGCCGAAGGATATCGTGAGATTGATCTACTTGGATGCGGATACCGTCGTGAATTTAAATATTCAAGAGCTGTGGGAACAGCCGTTGCAGGGCGCTCCCTTGGCGGTCGTTTCAGAGAGGGAGGCAACCCTTGGGTGTCCTGCGCAGCAGTATCTTGTGGATTCCGGCGTGGTGCCTGCGGAGAAGTATTTCAATGCAGGCGTACTCCTGCTCGATATGGACGCATTCCGAAAAGCGGAGAATATTTTGCAAGACGGTGTAAAGCTCTTGCAGGAGAATCCGCAGTGCTTTTGCTATGATCAGGATATCCTGAATTTCTTTTTTGCAAGGGATGCCCGGCTGCTCGGGAGAAAATTCAATGATTTTGTCGTGTCGGAGCGTTACCGTGGAACGGGAATGGCAGAACAGCATATTTATCATTACGCAGGCAAGGCGGCAGATGTTTTTATTCCAGATGAATATGTAAAATTGTTCCTGCATTATTTTACGAAAACACCTTGGTGGAATGAGAAGCTGGCAGAACGGCTGTTTCAAGGTATGGTAGATTCCTTTGAGGCGAGGAAGCAGACGCTGTGCCGCCAACTGGATCTTGCGGCAGGAAAACGCAGGATCTTTTATGGGGATGCAGGCATGGAGCAGCGGCTGAAGGAACGGTTCCGCCTGAACAAAAAGGATCTTTGCCGCAATATAGTAGGAGCGGAAGGAAGCTTGGATGTAGGAGCGCTTTTGCGGTGGATGAGCGAGCAGGAAAATGCGGTACATATTTTTTTCTTGGATATCTATGATGATTTGAAGCCGTATCTTGAACGAAAGGGATATCAGGAGGATATCGACTTTGTGGACGGCAGGCAGTACCTTTTGGCAGGAGATGGCGGCTGGCAGCTTTGCGGCGTGGAGTTTTTCGAGGATCTGTGACGGCATTTTGGGAAATTTGGGAAAGCATTTTTACGTTGCGATGCCGAAATTTTTCAGATGGATAGAAAATTTCATGCACATGGGGTAAAATGGCTGTAGGAAAACTGATGGAAGGATGCGATGAAAGAAAATGGATCATGGCAGTGATTTGATGCGCAGTTGTGAGAAATATCTCAGCCAAACGCTGATGGGACGATCGTTTGACGAGGTGAGGTTTTTAGAGTATATGGAGCCTGTGTTCAAGCGGTTGGGGTATCGGGTACTGGACCGCACGAAACGGGAGTGTATTCTGGTCATTCGTTTGGATGGGCTCACGGGGGCAGTGCTGACTACGGGATTTTTGCGTGAGCTTCGGCAGAACAGACCGCAGGCATGTATTGTACTGGTTACAGATGAGAATTCTGCTCCTTTGATGGAGCAGTGTCCCTACATTGATGAGATGTATAGTTTTTCTCTCAAGAGGAATATGGCATTTCAGGAAATGTTTCGCTTTGTGTATCATTTTTGCCAAAAATATCTTTGGAACAGGAGCTATGATCTGTGCCTGCTCCCGAAATGGGGAGATCCCTCTGTCGGGACGATCCTGCTTGCCTATTTGAGCGGTGCGAGGGAACGCATTGGTTTTGCAAGCGTGGAACTGAGCCAAAAGAGCCTGAACAGGAATCTCGATGTCTTTTTGACGGAGGTGCTGGAGGCACCGGCTGATGTCATTCATGAAACTGCCCGTGGATACTATTTGCTTCAAAGGGCAGGAATGAAGGTCACGCATGATGAGCTGGAGCTGTGGACGGCAGCGCATGTCCAAGAAAAGGTAGAACGTTTTTTGAGCAATCACCTCTATGGGAGACCGTTTATTGCCGTGGGGATCGGCGCTTCTCAGGCAAGCTGCAAGTATCCCGTGGATAAATACCTGAAGGCATTCCAAAAAATAGCGGAGACTGGTATGCAGTTCGTGCTTCTGGGCGGCGCAGAGCTTGATTTGGAGGGGCAGTTCTTCCTTCGCCAAATGCCAAGAGGCTCTGTTATCAACCTGATAGGGCAGACAAGGCTGCCTATCTTGGCAGCGGTTCTTTCCAAAGCAATGCTTTATATCGGGAATGAGAATGATCTGGTTGCTATGGCGGCAGCCTGCGAGATTCCTGTGATTGAGCTGCTGGCAGAGGCAGAGGACAAGATGGACGAGCCGGCTGTCTACAGCAGCTACGAGAGGTTCTTCCCGTGGAAGACACCGTCTATCATACTTCGTCCGACCAAGGCACTTCCTCCCTGCAATGAAACTGCTGTGCTGGGCGGGTGCTGCACGATGATGCCGCACTGTATTCGGCTGGTTGAGCCGGAGGACATTGTGAAGGCATATCGGGAGATGATGGAGTATTTGGAGTATATCTGAAGCCTGTTGCCGTTTTCGCCCCAAATTGAAAGGGACAGTGTTGCATTTTCTTGATGGAGGGCGTTATAATAAAAGGCAGTGCGTGGACAGAAAGGATGGGCATCGGGGAATGGATGAGCGCAAGATCTGCTTTATTACCTGCGTGAATGACGAGGCGTGGTATGAGGAGTCCCTGTTATACCTAAAATCCCTTTGCCTGCCGGAGGGAATGAGGGCGGAATATCTTCCCGTGCGGGGCGCGTCTTCCATGTGTGCCGGCTACAATGAGGGTATGCGTCAGTCGGATGCGAAATACAAGGTCTATCTTCATCAGGACACATTGGTCGTGAACAAGGAGCTTGTGCGGGATCTGCTGCGGCTTTTTGCAGATGATTCAATCGGTGCTGTGGGTGTCATTGGGTGCAGGTGCCTTCCGAGGTCAGGTGTTTGGTGGGATGGAATGAGAACCTATGGGCGAGTGCTCCATGCCTGTGAGCCGGAAAGTGTCGTGGATTCCATGTGTATGCAGCCAGAGGGAGCCTTCATGGAGGTAGAGGCTGTGGACGGGCTTTTTATCGCCACGCAGTATGATATTCGGTGGCGTGAAGACTTGTTTACGGGCTGGCATTTGTACGACACATCAGAGTGCAAGGAGATGCAGCGCAGGGGGTACCGTGTGGTCGTTCCAAACCAGTCGGAGCGTTTTTGGTGCATTCACTGCCCGAAGGAAAAGCCGTTGGCGGCAGAATACAAGGGATATCAGAAGATCTTTGTCAAAGAGTACGGGGCAGAACTGCATCCGGAGGTGTGACAGTGGAAAAAATCAAACCGGAGCTTCTGGGCTTTTTGGCGGCAGGGGATCTGCCGTATCGAATTTTGGTCGTGGAGAGCTGCGATTACCTGCCGAAGCTTCGGCAGATGTATCCGGCGGCAGAAATTCATTCCGTGGTGCGTGATGCAGGGATCGCGGAGAAGGAATGTTACCAAGGCTTGGAAATACAATGGGATTTTCTGGATATTTACGAGAAGCCGCTTCCCTTTGCACGAGGATATTTTGATTATATTATTTCCGATCTGACCTTGGAGCAGGCGGGAAATCCGCAGGATATTGCGGCAGGCTTTGGCATGTTCCTAAAGGAAACGGGAGCGTGGCTGACGAGCTTTCGCAATATTCGCCATTGGTCGGTGCTGAAAAGCTTGATGGAGGGGCATTTCTATCATATAGCATCCAGATTGTATACGGCATCGGAGTTTGAGCGGCTTTTGTGCGCAAGCTTTTACAAGGACGTGAGGATGCGTTCGCAGAAGCGGGCGGGTGACAGGGAGCTTTTGGAGCGGCTGGAGCAGGCAGGTTTCAGCAATCTGCATGGGGATATGGAGACGGAATTTTATTTGGTCATGGCAGCCCGCTCCATGCCGGAGATCGCTCTTTTGAAATCCATGTTTTCCAAGGAACAGAGGGGCAGGCTGAGCCGCTTGCTCCATAGGATCGAATACTCTGTGGACACAGCAGGAAATTGTGCCGCTTTTTGGAGACTGTTTGATGAAATGGGGCTGTTTCCGGACTATGTTGCGGCATTTGTGAAGCAGGCAGTATTCTTTCCTGTGGAATTTTATCGGAATTTGCTTTCTTTCTCGGACGGGAGAAGGCGTGAAACAGAAGAAATTATGCAGTTGGCAGTGCGTGAGTGCAAGGATGGCGAGGAACGGGATGCACTGCTCGGGCTGTTGGATGAAAATAGATGTGAAGAGGATAGATGATGATGGACGAACGTTTGAATTGGCTGCTTTTGGCTGCGGATTTTGCCTTGGATGGGGATTCGAGCGGCATGAGGAGCTGTGCAAGGGAAATTTATGAACTGAATCCTTTGCTGGCAGATGGGCCTGCACTGATGGCAGAGGCGGCACTTTATGCAGGGAATCTTGAGGAAGCGGATATGCTGGCTCATGATGCACTGGATCTGAATCCGCATCATCTGTTGTCCAAGCTGGTGCTGGCAGGAGTCGCAGGGCAAAGGTTTCACATGCAGGAAGCAATTTCCCTGTTTAAGGAAGCTGTGGCGGCTGTGCAGGAGCGATTGGAGCATATCGAGCGCCTGCGCAGGGAGCTGGACGTTCGCAGCCGTGCCCTTGGCATAATGGAGGACGAGAAGGATCTGCGGACGAACATGGAGGCAGAGGAAAAAATCTGCAAGCGAATGCTTTTGCTGGCAAATGGCTGGATGGCAGATTCCTTTTACTTGGCAGGAGATCCCAAGGAAGCGGCGCTCGCCATGAAGAAGGCGTCGTCCTATGCAGAAAAGACAGAACAGGCAGCCGCTCTTTACAGCAAGTACCTGTTCCTTCTGAACTACCGTCCGCTTCCTTTGGAACGCTCCAAGATGGAAGCGATGCACTATGCAAAAATATGGAAGGGGATCAAGCCCTATGTGCATGAAAACACGCCGAGGCATCCTGACAAGCGACTGCGTGTCGGGTATATTTCCCCTGATTTCCGTACACATGCGGTAGCGAATTTTGTTGCGCCCTTCCTGCGGGATTTTAATGACAAGGAGTTTTCTGTTTATTGCTATTCCCGTGGGAACAAGGACACGGTTACGCAGCAGCTCCAGCGTTTTCCTGTAGCGTGGCGGGATATTCGGGGCAGGTCCCCAAGGGCTGCGGCCCGCATGATCTTTGAGGATCAGATCGATATTTTGGTGGATCTGTCAGGCCATTCACAGGATAACTGTCTGGATATCATGGTATATCGGCCTGCGCCTGTGCAGGTTTCGGGGATAGGCTATACGAATACGACAGGGCTTTCCGTGGTGGATTATGTCCTGTCAGATGAGATCTGTATGCCGAAGGGAGTTCAGGCAGGGTTTACGGAAAAGATCCTGCGACTTTCCGGATGCCATTTGTGCTACGCACCGGAAATTTTGCGTGAGATGCCGGCAACCTCGGAAACGGCTCCCTGCGTGGAGACGGGGGTTGTAACGTTTGGATGCTTCAATAATTTCTCCAAGGTCACGGATGAGATGCTCCGGCTGTGGAGAAGCGTTATGGAACAGGTGCAGGACTCGAAGCTTGTCATCAAGAACAAGATCTGCAGTGTCCCGTCAGGGCTGCAGATCGTGAGAGATCGGCTTCGGAGGGCAGGGCTGCCGATGGCCCGTGTAGACCTTCGTCCCTACAGCCCTGATTATTTGGAGCAGTATCGGGAGATCGACATTGCCTTGGATACGGCACCGTACAATGGCGGGCTTACGACCTGCGAGGCTCTTTTTATGGGAGTTCCTGTTGTGACGATGCGCGGCTCCTCGCATGGCTCCCGCTTTGGTGCCAGCATATTGACAAATGCCGGATTGGAGGAGCTTGTGGCGGATAGCCCAAGCGAGTATTCCAAGCGAATGGTACGGCTGGCAACGAACGCAAAGCTCGTCCAAGATTACCGAAAGGGTTTGCGGAATCATTTGCAGCATTCCCGCTTGATGGACAGCAAGGGCTATATGGCAGATCTGGAGGAACGCTATCGGGAGATCTGGCAGGCATATTGCAGGGGCTGAGGCTTCTCTTGTGCCTTAGTCTGTGCTAATAGTTAGATTATTTTGATGATATAGAAATTGCTTGCTTTTTTATGGGCGGTACGATATACTGTTTCTTGGATATCCTATTACTTGGTTGATTTGTATCTTTTCGTTGAGTTCAAGGAAGCAAAGGGCAGGGACATCTAGTATCTAGTCAAAGGGGATTTTTTTCATGGCATTTGAAGACAAAACGTTGGTATGCAAGGAATGCGGAAAAGATTTTATCTTTACTGCAGGAGAGCAGGAGTTCTATGCGGAGAAGGGCTTTGAGAACGAGCCAGCTCGCTGCCGCGATTGCCGCGACAAGCGCCGCCGCAGCCGTAACGATGGTGGGGAGCAGCGCCAGATGTACAAGGTAATTTGTGCAGAGTGCGGCAAGGAGACAGAGGTTCCTTTTGAACCAAAGAACGATCGTCCCGTTTATTGCAGGGATTGCTTCAACAAGAAGAGAGCAGAGCAGTAAGGTTTTCATGATCGATGTGCTTGCAGGGAGCCCGTTTTTCGGGCTCTTTTTTTGTGCGGGCAGTCCTTCTTGGCGAATCGCATGCGTGACAGGTTGACAGGCATGGTTGAGGCTTATATAATAGTAAACGTGGTTGCCATAAGGCAGTCAGGTTTATTTGTTTCTAGGAGGAGTATCAAAATGGTAGGTAAGGTTAAATGGTTCAGCGCTGAAAAAGGTTATGGCTTCATTGAGAGAGCAGACGGGGATGACGTGTTCGTGCATTTCTCTGCAATTCAGGATGAAGGTTTCAAGACTTTGACGGAAGGTCAGGGCGTTGAATTCGACATCGTTGAGGGAGCTCGCGGCCCGCAGGCAGCTAACGTTGTCAAGACGGCATAATTTAGATTTGCTGAAGAGAATCCAGTCCCACCTGCATAGCAGGTGGGACTGTTTTTTCTATGGGCTTCGTTTGCTGTTAAGCTTGACATTCCTGCAAAAGCGTATTACGATTGTAATACAGAGAAGTGATGGCAGTTATGCTTGCAGAAACGAAAGGAGGAATTGATGATGGCAATATCCCTCAGGCTTACTCCGGAAGAGACAGCTTTATTTAAAAATTACGCAGCTTTTTATGGTATCAGCCTATCTGAATTAGTGCGTCGTTCCGTTCTTGAGAAAATTGAGAATGAGTATGACTTAAAGGCATTTGAAAAAGCGTATGCTGCGTACGAAAAGGATCCTGTTACGTATTCGATTGACGAAGTAAAAGAGGAATTGGGATTGCTATGAAAAAATACCATGTACGGTTTTCTGCTTTTGCCAAAAAGCAACTTAGGAAGCTGGATAAGCATATAGCCTTTTTATTGATTTCTTGGTTGGAAAAAAATGTGGAAGGAACATGCGATCCCCGCCAGCATGGAAAGGCATTGACAGCAAATCATTCCAGCAAGTGGCGGTATCGTGTCGGCGAGTATAGGATCCTCGCAGAGATACAAGATGAAACGGTTACTGTGCTGGTTGTCGAGCTGGGGCATAGGCGAGAGGTCTACAGCAAGTAATGGGACGTGCAGAGCCGCATGGTGGGTATGACGGGGGATTTTCCCTGCAAAAACTTTTGCTTGTTTTTGTTAATTTTTTTTCTCGAAAAGAGGTTTTTTCCGTTCTGTGCAGAATATTTTAACTATAAGCACAGTAACTTGAGGAAAGGGGATGTGTCGCATGGCAACATTCACTGTAAGAGGGAAAAATATTGAGATCACTCCTTCGCTTCGGGAGTACGTTGAAAAGCGTGTTGGCAAGGTCACGAAGTATTTTGAAAAGGTTGGCGAGATCACGGTACTCCTGACGGTATCCAAGGGAAGGCATATCGTTGAAGTGACGGTTCCGGTGCAGGGCGGTATCTTGTTGCGTGGAGAGGAAGCCACGATGGATATGTATACCTCCATTGATTTGGTGGTTGAAAAGCTGGAGCGTCAGATCCATAAGCAGAAGACGAAGCTGGCTCGCAGGTTCCGCGGCGGCGGGTTCCGAGCAGATGCCATTCAGTCGCAGGGGGCTTTGCCGGATGTGCGTGACGAGGGAGAAGAATATACGATCGTTAAGACGAAGAAGTTCGTTGTAAAGCCGATGGACGTGCAGGAGGCTATTATGCAAATGAACCTTCTCAATCATAATTTCTTTGTTTTCCGTGATTCGGAGACCGAGGACGTCAATGTGGTTTATCGCCGTACCGATGGAAATTACGGGCTGATCGAGTCTGGCGTTTGATGTTGCCAATGTTTTGGGGGCTGCTGCAGGGGGACTGCGGCGGTCCTTTTTGATTTTTCGCAAGGAAAGTGAGAAAGAGGGCTTTTCGGCTTGCTTGCAGTTTTGACTTATGCGGACTTGTTTGATAGAATAATACGATAGAGTTACTAGTCGTGGCGGTTTAGTGTAAGTTTGGGAGTGATTTTAGTTGCTAGGTTTTCTAAAAAGATTCTTGGGTGACAATAATGATAAAGAAATTGCGCGGATGCGCGAGATCGTGGACAAGATCAATTCGTTGGAATCCTCGGTGAAGGATCTGAGCGATTCGAGCTTGGCAGGGCATACGCAGAAGTTCAAGGACAGGCTGGCACAGGGCGAGACGCTTGATGATATTTTGCCGGAGGCGTTTGCCGTGGTTCGTGAGGCATCGCGGCGTGTGCTTGGTATGCGGCATTTTGATGTGCAGCTCATCGGCGGTATCTGCCTGCATGAGGGAAAGATCGCAGAGATGCGGACAGGTGAAGGAAAGACGCTCGTAGCAACGTCTGCTGTTTACCTGAATGCGCTTTCCGGAAACGGTGTCCACATGGTCACGGTCAATGATTATTTGGCAAAGCGTGACAGTGAATGGATGGGGCGGCTGTACCGCTTCTTGGGACTGTCCGTTGGTCTGATTGCACATGATATGGATTTTCCGGAGCGTAAGTTTGCCTACAGCTGTGATGTGACGTTTGGAACGAACAATGAGTTTGGCTTTGACTACCTGCGTGACAACATGGTGCTTTCTCCGGAGCAGATGGTACAGCGCAAGCTGAATTTTGCAATCGTTGACGAGGTGGACTCTATCTTGATCGATGAGGCACGGACACCGCTTATCATTTCAGGCCCCGGCGCAAAGTCAACGGAGATGTATGCTGTCATGGCAAGGGCAGTAGCAGGCTTGAAGGAAGATGTCGATTACAAGGTCGATGAAAAGCAAAAGACGGTAGCGCCGAATGACAGCGTGATTCCAAAGATAGAGAAGCTTCTCGGTATACAAAATCTCTATGCACCCGAAAACATTGAGCTGTCCCATTGCTTTACGGCAGCGCTCCGTGCCAAGGCACTGATGAAGCGGGACAGGGATTATGTGGTTCGGGACGATGAGATCATCATCGTTGATGAGTTTACGGGCCGTTTGATGGAGGGACGCCGTTATTCCGATGGTCTTCATCAGGCAATCGAGGCAAAGGAAGGCGTGAAGATCCAGAGAGAATCGCAGACGCTGGCAACGATCACGTTCCAGAACTATTTCCGCATGTACGAAAAGCTTGGCGGTATGACAGGTACGGCAAAGACGGAGGAGGACGAGTTCCTCAAGATCTACAAGCTGCCGGTCATTGTCGTTCCGACGAACCGTCCCGTACAGCGTATTGATGAGCCTGATGTTATTTTCAAGACGAAGCGGGCAAAGTACAAGGCGGTCGGGAATCTGGTGTCAGAGATCCATGCCAAGGGACAGCCAGTCCTCATTGGTACGACTTCCATCACGCAGTCGGAGGAGCTTAGTTCGGTTCTCAAGAAAAAGGGCGTTCCGCACAGTGTCCTGAATGCGAAGTTCCATGAGAAGGAAGCCGAGATCGTAGCGAATGCCGGTCAGATGGGTGCGGTCACGATTGCAACGAATATGGCAGGCCGCGGTACGGATATCAAGCTGGGCGAAGGTGTTGAGGAGCTTGGCGGACTTTATATCGTTGGTACGGAACGGCATGAGTCCCGCCGTATCGACAACCAGCTCCGTGGGCGTTCCGGCCGTCAGGGAGATCCCGGCGTGTCGAAATTCTTCCTTTCTATGGAGGACGACCTTCTCAGGCTGTTTGCCTCGGACAATGTTTCCAAGATGATGGATAAGCTGGGAATGGAGGAGGACGAGCCGATCGAGCATAGCTTGATTACCCGTTCCATTGAACATGCACAGAAGAAGGTCGAGGCTCGCAACTTTGATATCCGCAAGCATGTTCTGGAATATGATGATGTCATGAACCAGCAGAGAGAGGTCATGTACGGGGAAAGGCACAAGATCCTCCTTGGGGAAAACCTGCGTGAGAACATCATGGGAATGATCAAACATATCATCAAGCAGGAAATGAACCAGTATGCTAATGAAAAGCTGTATCCGGAGGAATGGACACTGGACGGCTTGATTGAGGATGCGGAGAAGATCTATGCACCTGTTGGCCGCTTGAAGAAGGAAGAACTGGAAAACATGAGCCGTGACGACCTCAAGGAATGTCTTGAGAAGGTCGCAGAGGAAGGCTACCGCCAGAGAGAGCTTCTTTTTGGCGAGGAAAATATGCGTGAGCTGGAAAAGGTCGTTATGCTTCGTGTGGTGGACACTAAATGGATGGAGCATTTGGATCACATGGATATGCTGCGGGAAGGAATCAATCTCCGTGCGTATGGCCAGCGCAATCCTTTGGTCGAGTACAAGATCGAGGCACTGGATATGTTCGAGGAAATGGAACATGCGATCCAAGACCAGATCGCTTCCCTCATGTACCATGTCAGTGTCCTTGCACCACAGCAGGAAGAGGGCGGGGAGGAAGCTCCCGTGGTTTCCGAGCAGCGCAAGCAGCAGGCCATTGAAAAGCAGAAGTCGCAGCTGCAGGATCATTTGAGCAGCGCAAGGGCTTCGCATGGTGATGATGTGAGCCCTGCCGAGGCAAAGAAACGCCCGACAACGGCAACTGGCGAGAAGATCGGAAGAAACGATCCATGCCCGTGCGGCAGCGGAAAGAAGTACAAGAACTGCTGCGGAAAAAATAAGTAAGAGGAAGATAATATGCTGGAAGATATCAGACCAGAGCTTGCGGCTCTGAAGGAAAGACTTGATGTCATGGAGGATTCCCTTGATGTCAAGCAAAAGGAAGAAAAGATAGCAGAGCTTGAATACAAGATGGGCGAACCGACTTTTTGGGATGATGCGGAAAAAGCGCAGAAGATCAATCAGGAGCTCAACGATGTAAAGATCAGCGTGGACAAGTACAAGGCACTGGTGGCAAAGTTCGAGGACGTGGAAACGCTTTGGGAAATGGGCATGGAGGACAAGGACGAGTCCTTGGAGGCTGATGTCAGGAGCGAAATGGCGGCTGTCAGTGAAGGGCTGGAGGCATTGCAGCTGGAAGTCCTTCTTTCCGGCCCTTATGATGGGAACAATGCGATCCTCACCCTGCATGCCGGTGCAGGCGGAACGGAGGCGCAGGACTGGACACAGATGCTCCTGCGCATGTATGGCAGATGGGCAGAACGTCATGGTTTTACGGTGGAAACGGCAGACCTGCTTCCGGGCGATGAGGCAGGTGTCAAGTCGGTGACGCTTTTTATCAAGGGGCATAATGCCTATGGCTTCCTAAAGTCGGAAAAGGGAATCCACCGCTTGGTCCGTATTTCTCCGTTTGATGCGAATGCACGGCGGCACACATCATTTTCCGCTTGTGATATTATGCCGGAAATTGATGATGCCGTGGAAGTGGATATCAATATGTCGGACGTTCGTGTAGATACCTATCGGGCAAGCGGTGCAGGCGGTCAGCATATCAACAAGACCTCCTCCGCCGTCCGCATGACGCACGAGCCGACGGGAATCGTGGTGCAGTGCCAGAATGAGCGTTCCCAGCTGCAAAACAGGGAGCAATGCCTCAAGATGCTTCGTGCCAAGCTGTTTGAGCTGGAGATGGAAAAGAAGGAAGCGGAGCTTGCGAAGCTGGAGGGCGACCAGCAGAAGATCGAATGGGGCAGCCAGATCCGTTCCTATGTGTTCCAGCCTTACACGATGGTCAAGGATCATCGTACCAGTGAGGAGACGGGCAACGTGCAGGCAGTCATGGATGGGGAGCTGGATCCCTTTATTCGTGCCTTCCTCGCAGCAAAGGCAAATCATGAGATCTGATCGTCGCCTTATTATTTGAAGGGTTTCTTTAGGACAGCCCGCCGAATGGCGGGCTGCCTGTGGTATGGCAGGGTGATATTTTGCGAAAAGGCTTGACTATTTTTGGTATCATATTCATAATAATAGTCGTATTTGGGGAGTTTGTTTTTCCTCGGCTGGCAGCTTCGACACTTCAGGCAAGATTGGAGAATCAGCTGGCATCGAGAGATGTGGAGCTGGCTCTTTCCTCTGCTCCGGAGTGCATGATCGCTTTGGGGCGGATCGATACGATCCATGCAGTGGCGCATGATGCCCGTCTGGGAGAGGTCAGAGTTTCCGAGCTTGCGATGGATGGGAAGAAGATTCGTTTGGATCTGCAGGATCTTTTGGAAAACGATCATTTAGCACTGCAGTCTGCTGAAAGCTTGGAGCTCAAGGGAATTCTTACAGAGGAGAATCTTCGGGAGCTTATTTCCCGCAAGGTGGAGCAGCTGGAGAATGTAGAGGTTCGTCTTTCACCGCAGGAGGCTTTGGTCACGGCACAGATGAAGGTTTTTGGAAAAGTGGCAGAGGCAGAGCTTAGCGGTATCGTGCTGGAGGACAGCGGTTCTCTTTATTTTCGTATGACGAGCTTTCATGTGCGGAATGTATTTCCGGGAAAGCTGAATCTAGGAAATTTCTTTGGGGATATTCCGCTTGTGAAGCCGGAAAAGCTTCCCTTGGGTGCGAGGTTTGATGAGGTCGTCATGCAGGATGGCTGCGTGACGGTTTCGGCAAGGATAAAGTGACGATTTTTTCAAGGTGGTAGCATAGTGATGAAGGTATTCAAGTATAATCGTTTGCTGATCGTGTGTATCGTGATTGGCTTGGCGGCTGCTCTTGTCGTGAATTTCCAGCGTCATGCAGTGGAGGTCAAGAATAATCAGATAGACTTGGCCATTGATTACGAGGGGCTTTTGGAGCTGGCGGATCGCGAGGGGCTTCCGGCAGATGATGTGCTGAAGCAGGCGAAGGAGGCAGGTATTACTTCGCTTGCCGTTTATGAAACGACCTTCAAGAAATTTAATGCAAATGGAAAGGCTTCCGCAGTGGCAGGGAGCGACCTGCTTTCTGGCTATCACAGCGGGGCATTGATGGATCCTGCATGGCGTTCCTTTGTGGCTTCGGGAGAGGTCAAGGGAAACGAAGTCTATGTGACGGGAAACGATGCAAGGACGTTCAAGGAGCTGAAGGAGGATCTGCTTCGCCGCTTTGGTGAGGAACGGGTGACGTTCCATCAGGTAGGCGAGGAGGAGGTCATTGCTGTCAAGGCACATTATGAGTCCTTCCTCAAGATGAACATAGGTATGCCGACGGACGAGATGGAAGCCGTCAATGCGGCTGGTTTCTATGTGATTGCCCGTCCAAGTGACTATGAGGCATGCACGAAAGAGGACGTTCATGCTCTTTTTGCCCGTTTGAATGGAATCAAGATCTCAGAGGTCGTGTTCTCCGGCAATCAGGTACTCGGTGCGCCGAAGTCCCTGCAGGCAACGATCGACGAGATGAAAGAACGCAATATGACGCTCGGTCTGATTGAGGCAGTTTCCCAGCTGCAGTTCTACAAGCAGGACGGCATGGAGGAGATTGCCAAGGGACTTGGCTATGACCATGTGGCAAGGCTGTATTCTATTCCCAAAGATGAGCAGGCAAAGCTCAAGATGGATACTGCGGTGGAGCGTTGGGCAAACACGAGTCAGGAACGCAATATAAGGATCGACCTTTTGCATATTTACGAAAAGCCCCTGCCGAATATGACCTTGATGGAAACGAATATGAAATACATCAGGGATACGGCAGAGATCCTTCAGCAGAAGGGCTATACACTGGGGCCTGCAGCGACGTTTGAGGCCTACTATCCAAGCAAGCTTTTGCGTGCTTTGGTAATGCTTGGCGTTGCGGCGGCAGGTGTCCTGTATCTTTCCTTGGTGATTCCGCGTCTGAATGCAAGTACGAGGTACCAGTATCTTTTGCTTGCGGTCGCTGCCTTGGCCTTGGCAGTGCCGGTGCTGATGGGGAATGGAAACAAGATCCGCGTGATAGCCGCTTTGGCAAGTGCGAACCTGTTCCCTGCGATTGCGGTGATCTGGCAGCTGGATCGTGTGCGTTCCTTCCGAAATGAAGTAAAAATGGCATTGCCGAAGCTTATCGTGACGGCGGCAGTTGCTCTTTTCGTGACAGGTGCTATGTCCTATGTGGGTGCGGCGTACCTTTCGGGCAGCCTTTCGGATACGGAATATTTCTTGGAATTCCAGATCTTCCGTGGTATCAAGCTGACGTTTGTCTTGCCTCTTGTGCTGGTATCGGCGGCGTTCCTCCAGCGTTTTGATGTGTTCGATGGGAAGATGGACGATACAGCAGGGCTTATGGCTCAGGTGAAGCAGCTTTTGAATGTGCCGGTCAAGGTCAAGACACTCATAGGACTTGGCTTCGTGGCACTGGCAGGTATCGTCTTTGTCGCCCGCAGCGGTCATACGTCCGGTATGCCGGTTTCCGGCTTGGAGCTTAGGTTTCGGGCATTCTTGGAGCAGGCGTTCTATGCACGTCCCCGTTCCAAGGAGCTGATGATAGGGCATCCGGCCTTCATGCTTGCGGCGATGGCATGGCAGAGAAAGTGGCCTACTTTTGTGTTTTTTGCCTTGGTGATCGCTGCGACCATCGGGCAGGGTTCTATGGTAGAAACCTTTGCACACATGCGGACACCTGTATATATGTCTATGATGAGAGGAATCGCAGGGATTCTGTGCGGCGCCGGCATTGGAGCTGCGGCGATGGTGCTGGTTCAGCTGTGGCAATGGCTGCTTTCCAAGGGGTGCAATAAAGGAGCAGAGGATTAAAGCATGCATAACATTGTGATTTCCGGATATTACGGCTCAAAAAATGGCGGCGATGAGGCAATGCTGGCTGCCATGATAGAGGTCTTATCCGATCTTGACCCAAAATTGAATATTACGGTCATCTCGGCAGATCCGGAGGACACGAGGACCCGTCACGGGGTTCGTGCGGTTTCTTGGCTGAACATCGTGAGTATTCTGCGCGAGCTTTGGCGGGCAGATCTCTTGATCAGCGGCGGAGGAAGCCTTTTGCAGAACGTGACGAGCGGAAGAAGCCTTTACTACTACATGGGGATCATTTTCCTTGCGCACTTGGTTTGTACACCCGTTATGCTTTATGCGCAGGGCATCGGCCCAATCTACGGGAAGCTGGCAAGGCTCCTGATGCGTTGGATCGGCAACCATGCAAGGCTTATCACGGTACGGGACCAAGGCTCACTCGAAGAGCTTGCAAGCCTTGGAATCTGCAAGCCGCATATCGAATGTACGGCAGATCCTGTGCTGGCGATCCACCCAACGGAAAAGGAGATGGGCAGGAAGATCCTGAAGCGTTACCATGCAGATGGGGCAAGGCCGGTCGTAGGAATTTCCGTGCGGGAATGGAAGGGCTGGCTTCACTACAAGGTCGTTTTGGCACATGCTATCAATTCCATTGAGAGAGAGTTCAACGCCCGTGTGGTGCTGCTTCCCATGCAGTATCCGGAGGACGTTCATGCGGCAGAGTCGATCGAGGGGCTGGCAGAGGAGTCCTGCATCGTTTTGAAGGACGAATATACGACAAGTGAGCTTTTGTCCTTGGTTGGCTGTATGGACTTGATGATCAGTGTCCGTCTGCATGCCTTGATCTTTGCGGGTGTTATGGGAGTGCCGATGATCGGGATCTCCTATGATCCCAAAGTGGATCGCTTTTTGGAGTCCATTGGGGAAAAGCCCATAGGGAAGTTGGAGGATGTGACGGCAGATCTGCTGCTCGATGAGATTCGGCGCAAGTGGAAGGACAAGGCTTCCTTCCGCAAGAAAAATGCAGACCTTTTGGCGGAGCTGAGGACGCTGGCGGCACGAAATGCAGAGCTGGCAGTGGGACTGCTGAAAAAATAAGGAGGGGCTGTTGGACGTAACTGTAACGTGCAGCAGCCTCTTTTTTGCGTATGCAGGCAGTTATGTGGTACAATAGGAATGATTCATTTTGTTTAAGGGGGTTGATTCAACCTATGATACAGATGCGGGATGTTTCCAAGATCTATGACGATACGGGCGCGGTTGCACTGGATCGTGTGAGTGTGGATATTGGAAAAGGGGAGTTTGTCTTTATTGTCGGGGCAAGCGGCGCAGGGAAATCTACGTTTATCAAGATGCTCTTTCGGGAGGTGCTGCCGTCCTCTGGAATTTTGAAGGTGAACGGCTATGATATTGCGAGGATGCCGGAATCCGATGTGCCGTATCTTCGCCGTGGGCTGGGCGTTATCTTTCAGGATTACCGACTGCTTCCGGACAAGACGGTATATGAGAATGTTGCTTTTGCTATGCAGGTCATCGAAGCACCAAGACGTTTGATCCAGCGGACGGTCAATTCCGTGCTGGATGTCGTTGGACTGCGGGACAAGTACCGTTCTTTTCCTACGCAGTTATCGGGAGGCGAGCAGCAGCGAGTGGCGATTGCCCGTGCCATCGTCAACGATCCTGCTATCGTCATTGCCGATGAGCCGACAGGAAACCTTGATCCAGAGACTTCATGGGATATCATGGATATTTTTCAGCGCATCAATGCGGCGGGGACGACGATCGTTATGGCGACTCATGACAAGAATATCGTGGACACGATGCAGAGGCGAGTCATTGCGATAGAGAACGGGCATATCGTCCGTGACCAGATGCGGGGGGTATACGGCTATGAAGCTTAGGACGAGCGAGTATTTTATTCGAGAGGTCTTCATTTCCTTGAAGCGCAACAACTGGATGTCCTTTGCTTCCATCGGTACGGTTGCCGTGTCGCTCTTTGTCTTGGGTGTCTTTTTGATACTGGTCTTGAACATGAATCAGCTGGCGAACTCTTTGGAGTCGCAGGTACAGATCAGTGTTTACCTGCAGGACGATATCAAGGAATCCGTGCGCAAGAAGGTGGAAACGGATATCAGAGAGATGCAGGGGATCGCTTCTGCAAAGTATGTTACGCGCAAGGAAGCCTTGGAACGCTTGAAGGGGCGGCTGGGCGACCAAAAGTATCTCTTGGATGCGCTGGGGGACAAGAATCCCCTGCCGGAATCCGTGGAGGTGACGGTCATACGTCCGGAGCTTGTGCAGACGGCGGCAGAGTCCATCATGAAGATGGAGGGCGTCGAGGAGGCAAAGTACGGGCAGGATGTCGTGGAGCATCTTTTTGACATTACACGGCTGATGCGTATTTTTGGTTTGCTGCTGGTGCTGCTTCTCGCCGGAGCAACGCTTTTTATCATTGCCAATACGATTCGGCTGACCGTCTTTGCAAGACGCAAGGAGATCGCCATCATGAAGTATGTAGGGGCTACGGACTGGTTCATACGCTGGCCGTTCCTTTTGGAGGGCATGGTGCTGGGATTGGTGGGCGGAATTCTTGCCGCCATCGTGCTGCGGAGCTTCTATGCGGCAATGGCGGCGAAGATCTATGACACGCTGGCATTTTTCCCGCTGATACCGCAATATCCCTTCATGAACTATGTGAGTGTGGCGATCGTTTTGAGCGGCATGCTCATTGGCACGATGGGAAGCACGATCTCCTTGAAGAAATTCCTCAAGGTATGATGTTCGGAGGCGAGAAGGTTTGTTCAGGAAACATATAGGTTCATCCCTTATGGCGGGTGTTCTTTCTGCGGCGCTTCTGTTTTCCCCCGCGGGAGGCATTGCCGCCTCCTTGCAGGATGAGAAGGACAGCTACGACAGGCAGGCACAGGAAAAGCAGGAAAAGAGCAATGAGCTTCAGACACGTATTGACTCGATCTCCGAGGAAAAGCGTATCTTGGATGCGGAGACGGATGCGGCTGTCGCAGATTACAAGGCTGTCAAGGCGGATCTGGATGCTATCGTAAAGCGCATAGAGGAAAACGAGAGCCGTTTGAAGAAGGTGCAGGCAGACTACGAGAAAAAGAGCAATGCACTTGGGAAACGGGTACGGGATATTTACATCAATGGGCAGATCAGCTATCTTGATGTTCTCTTTGGCGCAAAGGACTTTCAGGATCTCATGACGCGGATGGATCTTTTAAAGCGTATCATCAAGCAGGATTACGAACTGGTGAAGGTCGTAATCGATGAGAGAAATGAGATAGAAGCGACACGCAGGACGTTGGAAAAGGACAAGACAGAGCAGGAGCCAAAGGTTCAGAAGGCAAAGGAAGCCAAGGAACTGATGCAGCAGAAGCAAAAGAAGCGGCAGGCGCTCCTTGACAAGATGAAGAACGACAAGGCGACGATCGACCGCCAGTATGATGAGCTGATGGCGGCATCCCGCAAGATAGAGAATATGCTCAATGGCCGCAAATCCCAAATGGGTTCCCCAAGCGTTGCCTACACAGGAGGCGGCGGGGGCGGCATGGTTTGGCCGCTGGCAGGCCCTGTTACCTCGGAGTTCGGCTGGCGGATACATCCCATCTATGGAACGCAGAAATTCCACAGCGGCTTGGACATTGGCGGTGATTATGGACTGCCTATCGTGGCGGCGGCGAGCGGTGTCGTGTCGGATGCCTGCTGGATCTCCGGCTACGGCAATACGGTCATCATCGACCATGGCGGCGGCATCACGACCTTGTACGGACATAACCAAAGCTTTGCTGTCAGTGTGGGGCAGAGCGTTTCGCAGGGTGAGGTCATTGCCTACTGCGGTTCTACGGGGAATTCGACAGGCCCGCATTGCCATTTTGAGGTGCGTGTAAACGGTTCTGTCGTGAGTCCTTATGGCTATCTTTAATCAATGAGAGGGGAAACGCAGCCTGCATATTTTGGGAGGAGCGTTTCTCAGGGTGGAACATATATGAGCAAAAAGAAAATCGTGGCAGGGGTTCTTGCCGTTGCCTTTGCTTCCTCCTTCCTGACCTTGGCTGGTCTTTCTTGGCTGTTGGGGTTTCGGGGAAGCGGCATAGATGACATTGCCCGCTTTGCGTTGGCAGTGCACTTTATTGAGAAGAAATACGTTTCTGCGATCGAACCGTCCAAGCTGATGGATGGGGCGATCACTGGTATGCTCCAGATTTTGGACGATCCCCATTCTATTTACATGGGGCCGCAGCTCTACCAGCAGCTGATGGATCAGACGGAAGGCACATTCGGCGGAATTGGCGTCTATATGGGCTTCAAGGACAGCAAGGTTTCCGTAATTTCCGTGATGGAAGGTTCCCCTGCTGAGCAGGCAGGTCTTGCGGCGAATGATGAGATCCTTGCCGTGGATGGGGTACCCGTTGCAGAAATACAGCCGGGCGAGGTTGCCTTCCGTATTCGAGGCGAGATAGGCACGGAGGTAAAGCTGTTGGTTCATCGGGAAGGCGAGACTGACAGGGAGGTGTCCGTGACACGGGGCGAGATCCAGCTCAAGACAGCAGCAGGGCAGATGATGGAGGACGGCATCGGCTATATCCGCATTTCCAGTTTTGCGGAAAATACGGGCGAGGAGTTTTCAGAGGCTCTCACGAAGCTGGAGCAGGAGGGTATGCAGGGACTGGTCATCGACCTTCGGCAGAATCCGGGCGGGCTTCTCACGACCTGTGTGGAGATTGCAGATCAGGTCGTACCCAAGGGGCTTGTTGTCTCCATCGTGGACAGGGACGGGAACAAGGAGGAGTACCTGTCGGAGCTGGAGGAGGCAAGATGCCCGATGGCAGTCCTGATCGACGGGAACAGTGCAAGCGCTTCCGAAATCTTGGCAGGCGCATTGCAGGACAGGGAGGCAGCTACGGTCATTGGCACGAAATCCTATGGAAAAGGATCGGTGCAGACAGTCGTTCCGCTCTTCCATTCGGATGCCATGAAGCTGACTGTTGCAAAATACTATACACCGAGCGGACGCTGTATTGACGGTGTAGGAGTTAAGCCGGACATTGAGATTCCACTGACCGAGAAGGATACGGCAGATGTCCAGCTGCGCAAGGCAATGGAAGTATTGAAGGAAAAAACAGCAAAGTGATAACGAAGCTAAGATGTCCCCTTCTTCAACAGCTTGCTGTAAGTGGGGGAGACAAATTTTAACAAGCGGTGAGCATATCTCCCGCTTCGTTGAAACGCAAATTGGAGGGAAAATGCTTATGGCATTTTCTTGAACAAT
>JAZLHW010000028.1:0-18849 GCA_045617105.1 Selenomonadaceae bacterium
GTATTTCAAACCCCTCCCGAAAAGTTTCGAATAGGGGGGGGTATTGAGGTGTTTTCAACCCTCAATCCGCCGCGGTTGAAAATGTGCTGTTTCAACCGCTTTTTGCAACTTTCCGCCCTGCTTTTCGTATGCGCATACACGCACACGCACACGCACGCATACACGCGGACGCCCGTGGGCGCATGGGCGAGGAAATCAGCTCGACTCAGTCGTTTTTCGACTGCCTCTCACGCCTCTCACGAAGGGTTTTCCGGTCGTGGCATGGTTTGCAAAGCGATTGCAGATTCCACTCCGCCGTGAAGAGCGTCATGTCTCCCCGATGAGGCTGAACGTGGTCAACCACCGTCGCCCTCACTCGCTCTCCTCGTTGCGAGCATTCGGCGCACCACGGTTCACGGAGAAGCTGATTCTCTCGCAGATCGCGCCACGTCGGCAGGCTGTAAAGCGAATGCCATTGGGCTGATTCCCATCGCTGATGCGTTGGGCGGTGCTTGTCACACCAGCTGTTTCGAGTCAAAGCTGCGCACCCGATTCTCATGCACGGTCTCAAAGTCTTCGATGCCACGTCTGCCTCCTGCGCTATCACCTGCCGAGGAAAACAAAAAAGAGCTGTTAGCTCTCCCGAAGGAAAGTTAACAGCTCTGGTCTGTGGACTCTGGCTCGTGTTTGATTGCTCTTATTATAGCAAAGCTCTTTTTATATTGCAATAGTATTTTTCGTTTTCCTACAAATGTTCGACACCGTTACAAGAAGGAAGCAAATCAGACTGCCTCCAATGTTAGGAATCGGCTGATAGAAACAATCTGACCGCCTCGAAGCTCTCCACACCGCTTCCGTGTTCGGTTGTCTGCTAGAGTGGTGTATCCCTCTGGAATCTCAATCTCGTCCAAACTCTCAACGTAATACGGCGGAAGGAATACAGGTCTCGTGCAATTATGAGATGCGACAAAACAATTCCGGTCCAGCTTCCTCGGGACAAATTTGTTCGGCTCCTTTGTCAGGTATTGCGCCGGATCGCCATACCACTCCACATTCCTAAACTCATCCATCAGTACCTCGCCGGCCTTCCACACCCGATTCAGCTCCGCTATGTCCGCCCCGGAATCATCAGAGCGTTTCATCAGTACATGGATATGCGGATGCTTATCACCATGGACACCTTCGACGACATAAATATAGACAGGCTCAGGTCGCAATGATTTCCGTCGGGAGTAGCGCAAGCGGGCGAGAGCCCTTCGCCATTCAGCTCTCAGCCGTTCATATTGCCCGCTGACCCATGTGTTGTCACAGGTCAGCACGATGGACCAATCGTCTGGACCGAAATTTGATTCAATGAGTTCATTGAGCTTCTCCTTCATCTTGCAGAAGTACAGCCAGCGCTTCGCCTCACGCCTGCTTGCGTCAATAGCATTCTTCACTTCAACCGGATCGGATGACAGCTTGTAAGCGGTGGCAGCTATCCTGATTCGGTTCCCGCTGTGGACCTCCTGCACCTTTATCCTTCTACCCAAAATAAACACCTCCAGAAAACAAAGTCCAGAGTTGACACACCTGTATCGCACAGGATTCGTCAGCTCTGGACTTTGGTCTCTGGCTCGTATTTACTTTTTTATTGTAATCTTGTAATGACGCTTGCAGAACCTGCACCGCACTGGCAAGTTTTCTGCTGTCGTATCTGGATTAACTGGCATAAAGAGCTTCCCGCATTTGCAAACCACCCAGCCTCCATTTATGGAAAGTGTACCATCGCTAAACGTTACTGTCAACATTCATCATCCTTTCACTTTTGCGGCGGCACTGGTGAAGAACTCCGACAGCTTTGCCTTGATTCTTGCCTGTGCTACCTCGTCCAATCCGCCCAGCAGTTCCAGCAGTTTATTGGTGTTTTCGACAACGCTACGAAACGTGACGTTTATTGTGTCGGCTTTGGGTGTATCCGACTGCTTGCGGCTGGAATCATGGTCGGCATTCATGCAATTGACCTGCGCCTGTAAATCATTCCGTTCGGTGGTCAGCTCACCGTTTTCCTGCCTCAGCGTATCGGCTTCAAAGGACAGCTCACGATTCCGCTCTGACAGATTTTCATTTTCTCGGCGTGACGCTTTGAGCTGCGCTTTGAGGGCGGTAATTTGCTTTCTCCACTCAGCATTCGCCGTTTCCATCTGTTCGGCGGCTTCCTTCAATGCGGCGTTGCGGCCTTTTTTTTCAGCGGTCTCCAACTGGTCAGCGGTGGCGTCAGTCGTTCTGACTGCAACGTCCACAGGCCGCGACTCCAACTCAGACACCCGCTTCTGTAATACGGTTTCTTGCTCTCGTGCGGCGGTGAGCAGATTGACGGTCAATGTCAGCTCCTTCCCCAGCTTCTCGCTGGATCCTTTGGCGAGATCCGCATCGGCCTTCGCCTGCTCCGCTCTCATCCTCCACCCGTCAGCCTGATTCTTTGCGGCGGCCTCCGCTTCTTTGTAGCGCTTTACCTCCGCTTTCAGCTCACGGACAGAGACGTTTTCAACGTCTACAGATTCCAAGAACTCTGCGTCCTTCCCGTCAGGGAGGGCGATTAGAGCGAGCGCCTTGGAGTACTCCAAATTTTCAAACGTTTGCAAATTTGCGCCGGAGATCCCTGTACTTTTGCACTTCTCATAGATTTTGACGTAGTTGGAAAAAGTGGAGGAGCTATATCCCATCCGCTTCAAGCTGTCGCCCCACTGACCGTGTGGGCATCGTGCCTTTGCCTCCAGCAGGTCGGCGGCAATGTCACAAATACCGACAACCAAATTTCTTTTGAGCGCCTGCGTTTTGACTCTCACGGCGCACTCAATTTCCGTGAGGCTTCTCTCAACCATTTCACTCATGCGACACCAACCTTTCTTATCATGACGGGATTGCCTGCGGTATCCCGTCGGCTTCCACGCCTGATCCAGTCAAGCCAAACGTCAGTAAAAAACTTATACCGTTCCTCTGCCGGGACTTCGCCCCTATCGTTGTACGGCCCTCTGATTTGAACCATCCCGTCGCCGTTCATTTCAATCGTCGCCATGCGTTCGCCCGTTTTGGCATCTCGGAGAAAGAGAATATCAAGCTTTCCCTGAATGTGTCGCGCGGCGTATCCGGCGACACAGTGGTGCATTGCCTGCCCCTCTTCGACGATATCATGGGAGCTGACAGGAACCACAATGCACAGTCCGGCCCACTCAAACTTGTACCGCCGACGCAGCGCCTTGTATCGACCAGCATACATCCGTCGCTCGTCTTTATCCTTCCGAACCTTCACAAGCTCCGCCAAAGCGTCATGACGTTCGATCAGATTCTTCGGAAAGCACACAGTCTCCTCCGAGAAGTCGTAATCTTCCTCGCTCGCCATATCGACGTAGTCCATCCACACGGAAAGGTCTTTCCTTGGCACCTTTCGGAGCACGTCCTTGACAGAGCGCCCGATCTGACCCGCCAGCTCCGAGACATTGTTGAACGTCCGCCGGTCAACGCCCTGAACGACGGCCATGAACTCAGAGAGCGAATTGAATCCGTTCCCGCACTCCTTGAAATATTGCAACATCCAAAGGGGGCTGCCTCGTTTAGCGAATTCCCTGTAATCAGCCTTACTCAGGCGGAAAAAGGCGGGCGGGTTTTTCGCCTTCCAGTTCACAAGGCGGGCGTTCCGATTGCCCACCAGAAGGTCGCTAACCACATCACCACTACACATCTTCACCAGCATCTCGATTTGAGGCCGGACGCAGTAGCTCACAAGGTACGAGACAACCATGCGGACGAGGTCAGAGGGCTCCGTCCACGCAAAATCAAAATAGTTTTCAACCTGCGAGTATCGCAGGCTCGACTCGGCGATTTTCTCTTTCCCGATCATGTAGTACATCCCATCATCAGCCGACGGATAGAGCGCTGATGAGCGCGGGAACGGCTCCGAGGCCGATTTCATCGACTCCCACGGTGTAGAGGTCGCCATGTGTACGATGTGTCCCAGCGAATACCGCGGACCTTCCCAGCGCTTCCACGCCGCAATTCTGCCCGGCGCGAGGTAGTAGCGCCGGCGTTCGTAGTACTCCGTATCCGGCACAGGATAAATCGGGTCGTCCACGTCGTCAAACCCTGAGAACTCGCCGTCATGATAGTCGCGGAACGCAAGCCCGGCAGAAATCAGCAGCTCACCGGCAGGACCGACACGGAACAAAACCACGTTGTGCTTCTCCGTCATGGTCTGATAGGTCCCCAGCCGCCCATATGCTTTCAGAACGACTTCCGCTCCGCAGTTCGGGCAGTGTCGCCGGAGGTTGTGCCCATACGGTCCACCGGAGGCTGAGAAACCACCGCATTTCGTGCAGCAGTACTCCCTCGTCTTCCCCTTCCCACGATAGATCAGGTAGCCCGTAAAAAGGCTCTCAATCGCCTCGACTTCATCAGGTTCAAGGGTGTTGTCAAATAGCCTCCACGCCTCAGCCCGTTCCTCAGGGGTCAGCGTGCATTTCTCGCTCATAGCGTTCTCCTTTCTCAGATAAGATCAAACATCTCCAAGACGATAGGGCTCTTTTCTTTCGGCCTCTGGGCGGGAGCGTCGTTCACGCTTGCACACAGGTCAATGCGCATCTGAAAGCGAATGTCAGCGCCGTCAAAGTAGAATTTCACGGCTCGGCGATATGCCTCCAGGTCGCTGATTGCGTCGCCGCAACCTCTCAAAATAGATTTGAGACACTCGTTGAGAGTCCCGCCCTGACAGACCGCTTGTGCAAACTCGTCGCTCTGATAGCAGAATTCGACCAGAGCGTCCCTGACGGGCTGTTTTATTACGCTTATTCTCCTGTCGCCTTTGACAGAATTCAACTCGTTGCGCAATTTTGCGATTGCTAGATCCTTCATTGTATTTTCTCCTGATAATACTCCGGCTCTCTCCGTGGCGGTGCGAGCTGCGTAAATCTCTGCGTCGGCCCATCAAAAACGACGTGAAAGCCTCCATTTTTAGGGCCTGTTTTGTTTTTCAAAACCTTTAGCATCCTCAATTCCGCCCCATCCGGTACAACACATCCGGCGGCCTTTTCCTTGTCCGTCATTGTGTCATCATAGACAGCAATGATAAAATCTGCATCCTGCTCCAGCTGGCCGGACTCTCTTAGGCTGGACATGGTCGGTGGAGGCGGAAGCGCTCCGGCTGTCTTTTCAGGTCGGACGAGCTGAGATAGTGCAATCACTGTCGCCCCCGTCTGCTGAGCCAGCTCGTGAAGAGCTATGGAGATGTCAGTCACGACGGAAAAGCGGTTTTGATTCCGCATCGAAAGGGGCGGCTTCACGATTTGAACGTAGTCAACAAAAATGATGTCGTATTTTCGAGCCCGTGTCCGCTCCCGTATCTGGGAAACGGTGTACCCACTGGCACGAATCCAGTCAATGTCATAGGCGCTGGTCTGCTTAATGATCCTCAGCATCTGACACCACCCGTCACGGGTCAGCCCGTTGTTTGCGATGATATCATTTCTGATACCGGAGGCGGCACAAGCGACCCTGTCAATCAGCTTCTCATGGTCAGTTTCCAGTGAAAAGAAACCGATTTTGTAGCTCTGCGCCGCAAAGTTCAGGGCGAACTTGATACTAAGCGCCGTTTTTCCGCCGGAAGGATAGGCGGCGAGTATGCCGAGCAGACCACCGGAAATATGTACCCGGCTGTCCAGCTTTGACAGTCCTGTTTTTGCGTATTTCGGCGGCTCTTCCTGGTCGTGCACGTCCTGAAACAAGTCCCACATCTGAGCCATATTCAAGCAGTCGTTGCGCCGCTCATCGTTGAGCGTGGCAACCATCCGTTCAACGATCTCCGCCATGCCGTCCAGCGTTGGCGGAGCTGACATGATTTCCAGTGCCGCCGCTTGCAGGGCACGGCGTTTCGAGCGAGCTTTGACAATCCCGATATACTCGTCAAGGGAGGAGGCGGAGGGGACTAAATCGACAAATTCAAGCACCGCCTGTCTGCGCTGATTGTTTGCCGCTTCATCCGCTCCCGCCATGTGTGCGAGGAGGGTCACAGCGTCGATTTTTTTCCACTGCGCCGCCATTTCCTCGATTGAGAGGACAAACGGGGCAAGGGAAGAATCAAAATCACTGTGATTCAGCTCAGATAGGATATGCGGGATTTTCTCCGGCCACGTCAACGCAATTCCCACGATGCACTGTTCCGTGAGAACGTCGTGTCCGTTGTTGATATCGTTCACCACAGCTCCTCCTCTCTGCGCTGAGGCTCAGGTTCAGGCCGTGCCGTTTTCAACGGGTATACCGTGGTATAGCTCCGCTCCGTGCTCTGATCAAGCACGGCAATGGCCGTCTGAATGTCCCCGCCGCTGTATTCCAACAGCTTTTTTGCCGTCTGCTTCACGGCTCTGAGCGTCGTCAGAGGCGTTCTCTTTTTCTGACGCATTTCGCAGAAGGCGTTGATAGCGCTTTTCAGCTCCTCCATTGCATCGTCAGTGTCAGCGTTAAAGCCGTCCCTGACAAAATCATACAGGGCGCTTGCGCCTTTTGTTTTATTATTATTTATATTATTATGTCCCGCATTTTTGCGGGGGCTATTTCCGCATTTTTGCGGAGCTTCCGCATTTTTGCGGGGGCTGATTTCGTCTAAAACATCCGAAATGTCCAGCTCTGCGGGAGCGTTCGGCAGAGCCGTTCGCATATAGATTCTGCGTCCCACAACCTTACCTTTTCTGGTCAGATTTTGAGTTAAAATATGTCCATTTTTTTTCAGAGTTGCAAGCCAGCGTTCAACCGTTCGGTCGCTGACTTCATGCCCGCCGCAGGAAAAGGCCGTTGCTAGGCGGGCATTGGTTGCCCAGCAGTAGCCCTCAGTCTGTGACAGGCAGGAAAGAACGCCGTAAAAAAGCTTTTCATTCGCCGTCAGCGACTTGTCAAAAAATACAGGCGCTGGAATAACGGCGTAATAGTTCCCTGTTAGCAGCGGCTCACGCTCCTCGGCTGTGACCGCCTTCTTCTCGTCCATGGTTACCTCCTTTCGCCTATCCGCCCATCAGAAAGCGGATTTCAACACATACCGAAACTTCAATTTTCCCTTGACCCGCTTAGGAATCTGATAGTACTTGCCGGAGCTTCCCACAATCACCACAGATGCACCCTTTCTCACCGTTCCGGCAGGCTTGCCCTTTTTGGGCGCTTCCAGCAGGTCAGCGACCTTCTTTGCCTTTTTCTTGATGATCTCCACGTCGGTCCAGCAGAGATTTACACCTGGGATAAATACATGCTTCTTCCCCACTTTGACGGGAATCATTGCCGTTTTGCCAGCCCAAACCGTGCCGCCCGTGACGGTGACAACCTCAGCGGCATTGACCATGCCCGCCTTGTCGGTTGCCTTGCTGTTGTTGAAGGTCAGCCCGTCCTCTCTGACGAGGACGTTCTCATAGGCGGCGGCGGTATCCTCGGCGCAGTACTGACGGCCCACATAGGCCACGCCCTTTCCGCACTGAACACACAGCCAGCTTGCGTTTGCCTTTCGGTAGAGGTCCACAACCTCAGTACCTGCGGGCATGAACGCAACAATTTTCCCGCTGTTGCTGGCCGTACCTCTCACGCACAGGGGTTTTGTGGTGACGTAATGGTGAGACCTGTCCCACACACCGTCACGGTCTGCGGGATTGATATAGGGCTTAGAGGCGGCGGCCGCAGGTGCGGCGAGTGCGAGGCACATCGCAAAGGCGAGCACCAAAGCAATGATTTTTTTCATGCGTAAAACTCCTTCACGCTCCGAGGGAACAGTTCCGACACCCTCGGAGCTATTCAATTGTCTTGCCCCTGTCAGGCGGGGCATGGTCACGGGTTAGGTTCATGCGCCGTCCCCGTGATATGGAGTGCCGGACTTAGCCCTCCGGCGTGGGCGTTCGATGAAGGATTATCCCTTGCGCTCCGGCTCGAAATCAATGCACGAACCACCACACTCTTTCCCGTGGCTCATGCAGCACTCTCCGCAATCGTTAGAACAGCCTGCGCAAATACAGGAGACTCCTGTTTCTGAGATGTAGTCGCAAAAATCATGCTCAATCATTTGCGCTCCTCCTTCTCATAGTCGGGACACTGTCCAGCGGTGTCATACACACACGGCGAATAGTGGTGTCTCACACAGCAGTGACCGGAATCATGCTTGCAGGTGTGGCAGGGACAATCAGCGGATGCAATCAAACACGGGCTGTTGTGGTCCACAATCTCCAGTTTCGGCTCGTCCATTCTCATGCCTCCTTTGTCCAGATGGAGGCAGAGGGCTTCCGGTTGAGCTCACGAGCAATACGGCGGAGCTTTGCAGGATTGCTCTTCTGGATGAGAATGTGCTTGCGTTTCCGTTTGTCCTCACGATACAGATAGTGGCGAGCGTCCAGAGCGTCGCCCTTGATGTCAGGACGGCAGGTTTTAACTTTTTTATCGCTGGAATACACGATGTTATTCAATTTCCATCATCCTTTGTCGATGTATTTGGGCTTTACAACCCATGAGCGCCGCCGGGTTTCCGGCATCGGGCTTGCACCGATCACCGTCACGTGGACGGCGGGCCTTGCGGGTTAGTCCTGAAACGCTTCAATTGCGAGGATTCCCAGAAACGTCAGTACAATCAGGGCGATATCCATCGTTTCACACTCCTAGGCACAGGGATAAAATGAAAGCTTCTTTTCGCACTCAAGTTTTCTTTCTTTGATCGCACCTCCAGCGTGAAGCGCTGGTATGTCTCAGGCCGGAGGAGACGCTCTGCGTCACGGTCTACAAACCAAACCTCATTGCAGGAGTGGCACGCCTCCAGTTCACGGCGGAAGCGGCGAACCTCTTTCTTGTAGCTCATGCCGTCGCCTCCTTCTCCGGCTTTGCCGGGATGTAGTCAGGCTTACCCTGTTCCACCCACCGCAGGGCGGCGGCTCTGAGAGTGGCAACGGCGGCGGCAGAGAATGTAGGCCTGAACTCGCCGGAGGCGCTGACGCTGATTGTGTGGTCAGTCATTCAGCACACCTCCAGCCCGTGAGCCATGCTGTCGGTAACATTTGCGGCCAGCTCCACAAGCTGAGGACACTCGTGGGCGCTGATTCCCTTGTGGTCAGCGATTGCACACAGGGCGATGCTGACCACCTCCTTCGAGGATTCGGCATGAAGAATATCGTGCCGATATGCGTCAAATGCGCTCATTTTCTCGCCCCCAGTTTGTTTTTTTTCTTCAGATATCGTCCCACTAAGAAGCAATACTCGACGGTACTAATGTTATCAAACGTGAGGATTGTGTCCACAACGTCAAGGCTGTCTCCGTCACGTGCGTAACTAATGAGGCTACAGTATTGTTCGATCCTGTATTCAGGGTCGCAGTCCTTGAAAACTTCCTCCGTTGCCCGTTTCACGTTCTCGTCGAAGTCTCCTTTTCCATAGATGATTTTTTTTAGCGCCTTGAAGTCAGGACGCTTTATGGTTTTCCTCAATTTCAAGCTCCTTTCTTATTTTCAGCAGTTGCGGGATACAGCGCCGCCAGCATTTCGATCTTGCCAACGGCGACACCCTCAAACCGAGACGGATGGTGTCGCTGATATTGGCGGCCATCTCTCTGATCATGGACCACTCACGATTGCTCACGCCAATCCAGTCCTCGGTGATACAGCGGAAAACCGTCTGCACATCGTCGGGTGTCTCGGCGTTTCTCAAGCCGAAGCTATAAGCGTCATACTTGCTCATTTTTTGCTTCCTTTCATTCATTTTTAGACGATTGCTCGTCATGGACGTGGGCTGTTTTAGGTCTGACCCACGAGAAGACCGTTGATTATGCTTTTGTGACTTCCATCCAGCCGGACGGCGTTCTGTCTGCGTCCTCCAGTGTATGGCGGAGCCTTGCGTATACGCCATCGAATTCCAGCGTCCAGATGTGCGGTGTCCGGCACTGGTCAACCCACTGAGCCGTGAAGCCGTTTTCCTCGTCCATCACAACGGCGTCGGACGGAATGACGCCGACATATCCGGCCTTGCGCAGGTCCTTGTTTGCGATCTCGCCGGGAGTCTGGGGCGGCTCGGTTGCCTTGGGCCTGAATGTCACATCGCTGTCACCTTCGAAATGCACCTCAGACGCAAGGACCTCGAACATAACTTTCGGGGCCTGCGCGGGTCTGACATCAACGGCGATGCCGGTACACCATTTCAGCTCCTGACCGTCGATGTATATCCTCGTGTTAAAGTGCTTTGACGTTTCAATCACGACGTTGTTCACGCCAGAAACCTCCTTTTCTGGTCCGAATGTGGAAAGCATCGTGGTAGGCGTTCGCAACCTTCTCACGCCTTGACGCCAGTTCAATGCTGAATCTGGCATACGTCTCAGGGCGGAGCCAGTCACGAGCGTCTTTCTCTATCCACCAGACCTCATTCGGACTCTTCGCCTCGGAGAGACGACGCCGGAGTTGTCTGACCTCTTTCTTATAGCTCATCTCGAAATCGCCGCCTTCGGCACGTATCGGAAGACCAGCTTCTTCTTGCTCCGCTTCGCAATCTGATAATGCTTGCCGACGGAGCCGGTAACGGTGACGGTGTCGCCCTTCTTGATGGTGCCGTCCTTCTTGCCCTTCTTGACGGCGGTGAGGATATCGGCCTTCCGCTTTGCCTTCTTGCGGATGATGGCGGCGTCAGTGTAGCAGAGCTTTGCGCAGGGAATGAACACCCAGCTTTCACCCACCATGCAGGGGGTCAGTGCCGTTCCATTGTAGTTGATGGTGGAGCCTGTCACCTTCACGACAGATGCGGCCTTGACGCTTCCGGCCTTGTGGGTGCCCTTGTGGTTGTAGTAGGTGGCGGTGTCCTCACGAATGAGAACATCTTCATAGCATCCGGTGTTGTTCTCAGCGGTGTACTGCTTGCCGCAGTAGGCGATGTCACCATTTTCCCGCTCAATGCACAGCCACTCGGAGCCGGTGCGCTTAAACAGGTCAACGACCTGAGTACCAGCGGGAAGAACGTCGATGATGTCGCCATCGTTGGACGGTTTGGAGCGGACACGCAGAGTCTTGGTGACCACATAGCTGTGGGAACGATCCCACACGCCGTCACGGTCAGAGGGGTCGATGTAGGGCTTTGTGACGGCAACAGCGACAGGAGCCACGAGAGCGAGGCACATACTGAGCGCCATAAGCAAGGCGGTGATACGCTTAACCATGCACACTCACCTCGACATTTCTTTCTCTTACCAGGTTGGTCATCGCTCTCGCGTCGATAGTGGTAGGCAGATTGTCGACCGCGGTGAAGGGGGCGCTGAATTCGTGAACGGTAACGCCGCCGATGTCGTCGATATGGGCGGTGGCGTTTTCAAGCGCCTTTTGCTCCTGCTCGAAGTCATCGAGGGCGGCGTGGGCGTCATCCAGCTCCTGCTGAGCCATCTCCACACCAGCCAGAAGGATGGGGGAAACGGGAATGGAGGGATACTGCTTCTTCCATGCCTCAATGGACTCGGTGGCGAAGCGGTGCTTCTGAGCGGCGCGAGAAACTTCCTTATCCAACAGGGCTCGGATGTAGAACCTGCTTTCATGAGTCATTGTTAAACACTCCTTATTCAATTTTGATTGTGCGGGCCGGTGTCCGGCCCTTGGTGGTTACTGCTTCGGCTGATTGCGAGAGGCCAGCATTCCGAGGTAAACGCCGTACATGACGTTCTGGATATCCTCGGGAGCGGCCAGAAGCGTTTCCAGCACTTTGGCTCTGTCGGTGACAGCGGGCGGAAAATTCTTATGTTCGGCCATATCAAAACCCCCTTTGTTGAGTTGTAAGCAAGTTATGCTAACTTGTAAGCATATAGTAGCACACAGACGAATACTTGTCAACACAATATTTAAAAATTTTCGTTGACTTGTTAGCGAGTTTGTTTTATACTGGTTCACAGGAGGTGATTTAGATGAAAGACCGAATTAAATTCGTCCGCACGAATGCTGGTTTGAGTCAGGAAGATTTTGCGAAAGACTTGAAACTGTCTCGAAATTTCATTTCTTTAATGGAAAATGGTGCTAGAACCCCGTCAGAGAGAACGATTGACGATATCTGCGCAAGATTTCATGTGAGAAAAGAGTGGCTCGTGAGCGGCGTCGGAGAAATGGAAGATTCCGCAGGCGGCATGGAGTGGCTGATAGCTAGGCTGATGGACATCGGAGCCGACGATCAGCGTTTTAAATGGTGTGAGGCCCTTGCGAATATGACAGACGAAGAAGTCGCACAATTCGACAAAATCCTCAATCTGCTGACAAACAGATAAAAGAGAAGACCGGAACCACAAACGGCTCCGGCCTTCTTTTTTTATTTAGCTCTAATTTCTGCAACACGGATAAGTATTTTCAAGTCGTCGATTGACAGCTTCTTCGCTAATTCTGCTAGGTATTCTATATAACTTTCCTTCATTCAGTCACATCCTTTTATTTTGTGTTCGACATATTATAGCACACTTGTTCTAATTTTTCGAGATAGATAATTCACAGATTTTTCATTTTTCTGTTGCAATGTGGGAAGCGTGGTGGTAAAATTGCGATTGAAACGACACTGTAGACAATAACAAAAGGAGGTTGCTTATGCCGAAAGAGAAAAAGCCGTTTCCGTGGAGGCGCTTCTGTACCATCATCGCCAATATTTCAATGGTGACTTTTGCGCTTTTTATGCTGATTGCGTTTCTTCCGCTGGGACTGGTCAGCGTTGCCGCTGTGGTTCTGTTTAATGTCGGAATGAGTAAACAGAAAAAGCAGGACGCTCAAAACGCCGTGCCTCAGCCTGTTGAACTGACAGAGACTCAGGAGGCCAGTGCAAAGCTGAAAGAACTCAGAGACGATTATGATTCGCTTTTGCTGGAATACACAGATTTGCAGAGCATAAAAGAGGGTGCGGAGAAGGAAGTCAGAAGCGTTCAGAATGAGGTCAATATGGCAAAGCTGGACCTGTTCACCGTCCAGCAGGAGGTTACACTTCAATCCTTCGGACTTTATGAGCCTCACTACGATTTTGCCAGCTCTGACGAGTACAAGGAGGAGCTGGCTGATATCCGCAGGAGGCAAAAAGAACTGATTCAGAGCGGGGAGGCTGTCACCGGTTCCTCTGATTGGGCCGTGAATGGCAGTGTTCAGCAGGGCAGGCGAATGGTCGCTGACATGCAGAAGCTGCTCCTCCGTGCTTATAATGCTGAGTGTGATGACGCAATCGAACACGTTCGTTTTCATAACTTTGCCGCATATGATAAGAAAATCACGTCCTCCGCAAGTGCAATCTCCAAGCTCGGCAGAATAATGGATATTTCTATTACCGCCTTGTATCAGTCCCTGAAGCAGGAGGAGCTTCGCCTTGCCTATGAGTATCAGGTCAAGAAGCAGCTCGAAAAGGAAGAGCTGCGAGAACTCCGAGCGAGACAGCGAGAAGAGGCTAAAGCGGCCAGAGAGCTGGAGGAGCAGAGAAAGAAACTCGAAAAAGAACAGGCTCATTATCAAAACGCTTTGAGCCAGATTGAGGCTCAGATTGAAAAGGCGGAGAGCGAGGACGAGCTTGAGACGCTTCGTGCAAAGCGTGATTCTCTGGTTGACCAGCTCGATGAGATTGACGGCAACATGAAAAACGTCGATTACAGAGCCGCAAATCAGAAGGCCGGATATGTCTACATCATTTCCAACATTGGAGCGTTTGGCGAGGGCGTCTATAAAATCGGTATGACACGGCGTCTTGACCCGATGGATCGTGTCAATGAGCTGGGCGATGCTTCTGTCCCGTTTAATTTTGACGTTCACGCTATGATTTTCACCGATGACGCTCCGAAGCTGGAAACGGCTTTGCATAATGCTTTTGCAGATAAGAAGGTTAATTTCGTCAATCAGCGCAGAGAGTTTTTCAGAGTCAGCCTTGACGAAATCAAAAAGGTCGTCCGTGAGAATTACGACAAAACGGTTGAGTTTGTGGACATTCCCGCAGCTGAGCAATACAGGGAATCTCTTTTGATGCAGTCTCAACTCGGCGTGTGACACCATAGCGCTGGGCAATGTTTCAAAATTGCCCAGCGGTCAGCATTAGATTGCGTAACTCATGGCATCGTCGGTCTCAGTCCGTTCGATGAGAGAGCCGGAGATCTCCGTGATTGCTTCTGCGAGGTCATCGGGATCAAGGTGGGAGACGAGGTGCTTCACGGCGACCTTTGAGACGGTGCGGAGCTGGCGGCGGTTTGCAATGCTGAGGACATAGTCCAGAGCGGCGGTTGCGGTTTTGGGATCCATAGTGGTTTCTCCTTTGTGTTGGTTTTGGGGGATTGCCCCTTGACGACGTTCACTATACCACGCTATAAAGTGTTTGTCAGCGTCCGATTAAAGATTTTTTGACCGTTTTGATGCGGTCAAAGTTATGTAAAAAATGACCGTTGAAATACGGTCTGTTTTTTCACGCCGTGACCGTTTGAAATCGGTCAATAAAAAGAAAAAATGACCGCCTGAGCGGTCAATGAAGGAAGGAAACGAATATGACGGAATTGGAGTTAATGGAGCGGCAGGAGCGAAAAGGCCGCCTGATCCGTCAGCTGAGGGAGAAGTGCGGATATTCACAGCAGTTTTTATCTGCGTATCTCGGAATCTCTCGCTCAACCCTTCAAAACGTTGAGGCAGGACTCACCGGCACGAATGACAAGAAATTTTGGAGATTTCTTGATTTGGTTGGTGTGTCCGAGGCTGAGTTTGCCCATATGCTTGAGGCAGGGGAGAGGGACGTGGACAGCGAGGAGGAGCATATCAACGGCGAGCTGAGGGCCGTTTTGAAGTTCATGCCGCTCCACGTCAAGAAAATTTTACACTCAATTTTCTGCCGGGAATGGGGTGGAGATTCAGAGCGCCTGATGGATATCGTGGCCTGTCACCGCGATTTGTCGCTGATGCAGAGACTACGGCACAGCGAACAGTATGTCGCAGAGTACAAGCTGGATGGGGAAATGGGCATCCTGCGCAATGACGGCCTTGAGCCGCCCGACGTGGAGAGATTGGACCGAGTGAACAAAGAGAAAGCTCGTGCCGCCCTTGTGAGCGGAAGAGAGGAATATTGAAATCTCCAAACGTTTGGAAATTTGAAAGGAGCGTGAGGCAATGAAAAGAGCGGTGATCTATGCTCGTTTCTCCTCCAACAATCAGAGGGAAGAGAGCATAGACGCACAAATCAGAGCGTGTCGGGAATATGCCGGGGGACACGACATGGCAATCGTGACCGTATACGCCGACAGAGCCAAAAGCGGCACTACTGCGGAGCGTGAGCAGTTTCAGCAGATGATAGCCGACGCAAAACGGGGAGGCTTTGATACCGTCCTTGTCCATAAACTGGACAGATTCTCCCGTGACCGCCTTGATATGCTGTTGTACAAGCGGGAGCTGTCCCTGTGTGGCGTGGCGCTGGAGAGCGTTCTGGAGCGCATAGGCGACGACCCGGAGAGCGTCCTGTTGGAGTCCCTGCTTGCAGGTATGAATGAGTTTTACAGCCGAAACCTTGCCCGTGAGGTTAGGAAGGGACTGCAAGAAAACGCCTTGAAGGGCATCCATAACGGCGGCATCGTGCCCTTTGGCTTCCGGCTGAATGCAGTCACCAGAAAGCTGGAGATTGAGGAGCACGAGGCCGAGGGCGTGAAAATGGCCTTTGACCTGTATCTCTCCGGCGTGGGCTACGGAGGAATCGCCGAGGAGCTGAACGCCGCAGGATACACCACACGGAGCGGAAAGCCCTTCTCAAAGGCATCGCTTCACGGCCTGTTGATAAACGAAAAGTATTGTGGAAAACTGTATTATGGGAAAATTGCGCCGAAAGACGTAAGAAAAAAGCGCAATCACCACAAATTCAACGGAAGTTACACTGTGATTGAGGGCGGCTGTCCCGCTATCGTCTCCGAGGCCGTCTTCGAGGCCGCACAGGAGAAAATCACAGGCCGGAAGAGGGGAAAGAGGTGTGATGCAAAAGTGTGTTGGAAGCTGTCCGGCCTCCTGAAATGTGGAGAGTGCGGAGAGACGATGATAGTCAAGCCCAGAACCCGCCGCAAGGCTGACGGGACTGTGTACCGCAACTATTACTACTGCTGTCCCTCAGGCAAAAACTGCGTCGTGAAGTCCATCCCTAAAGAGCTGCTAGAGGACGAGGTCATCAGAGTTTTGCAGGAGTCAATCCCTGATGAGCTGATACACGATTTGGCACTACAGCTGTCAGCTCCTGCGGGAGAGTCCGTGAGCTATCAGCGGCAGATTGCCGAGGCTCAGAAAAAGCTGGACAATTTGTCCTCCGCCCTCGCTGGCGGCGCTCCATGGGCGGCAATCGCTCCGGCATGGAATAGCGCCGACGCAGAAAAACGGCGCTTGGAGGCGCTGGAGGAAAGGGCACGGCGGGAATCTAGCGGCACACTGTCCGTGGAGGAAGCAGAGGAGTTCCTTCGGCGCTTTGGCGCACTGGCCGCCCTTGACGACGATGGACAGCGGGAAATTTTGCAACGAAATGTGAAAAAAATCACCATCAATCGTGACACCGCAGATAGCAGGGCGTGGGCCGTCCAGGTGACTGTAAACCCTCGTAACGCCCCACAGACTGACGCTATCTGTGGGGTATATGGGGGTACAGGTTCGCCCGTACCAGCATATACCCCGAAAACCACGATTGTGCATGGTGCAATCGTGGTTTCTTTTTTGCTCTGTAGAAAAACATGAAAGAAAGGGCGGTGGATTGTCTCCACTGCCCTTTTGTTTTTAGAGTAGCCACTTCAAGATTGCCAGCGCCTGCCCTGCGTATCCTGCGATACGCCCAAGTTGCTGGAGCTTCTGCCCCGGCTCAGGTGTGGGCACGGTGAAAGTGGGTTTCCATTGCCTGATACGCCTGTTCGTCGGCAGGAGGGATCTGATAGCCGGAATCAAGGAGCACGTCCCTGAGATAACGAGCGTGGGACTCCTCGTCTTGCGCTGCCAGCATGAGAACCTTTGCAGTGTACATCTCGTCAGACTTCACCATTTCGGCGGCGAGAGCGGTTTTTGCGTTGTAGTCGCCAATCTCTTCCTTCATCAAGCTGTGGAGCTTCTTCTTGTGGTCTTCGGTTAGCACTTCAGTTCACCTCCCGTGATATCGTGGTACAAAGCACGGATATCGGCGCTGTAGAATGTCAGCTCACCCAGAATCGGCACTTGAACCTTGATGCCGCAATCCGGCATTTGAGGGAGTGCGGCAGAGCAGAGCGCATCAAGGTCAATGGAGCCTCCATCGCCAACGACACCGAGAGCGGAAACGATAGGGTTTTCAGCCGCCTTACTGACAAGCGTGTCCGCACGGTTGATAGCGAGGGCAATCGCAGAGCCGACGAGAATCCGCCTCGCGTCGCTGGCTTGCATTTTGTTGGTAATTTCCCGTTCTGCGTATACAGACAGGCCGTTTTTGATTGCGTCGAGGCTGGTCATGATCAAACCTCCATCAGTTGATTGCCTGAACAGTAGCGAACGCATTACCCAGCGTCAGAGCGGAGGTGGTGGTGATGGCCCACTGGAGATAGCTGTCCGCACCGGATGCCGCCTGAACCAGCACAGGCACGTCGAGCGTCAGAGTATGATTTCCCGCGCCGGTGATATCAAGCTTGACGAAATCGCCTTGAATCGGTGTGCCGTTAGCGAGGAGCGCCAGAGTTACAGTGGAGGCGGCAGTGTTGACGACAACAGCGGTACAGGCCGTGTTATACCTGCCAGCACGCCTCATTTTCACGGCGTTTGCCGTACCGTTCCACGCTGTTTTGTTGTTGGTGTTACAGACCAGAGTGTCAAACGGAATGACGGTGGTGCCGACGGGAAGGTTGACGGGAGTGGTCAGTGTTCCAACATTTTTCAGCTGAATCATATCCGTCACCTCCTATCAGGAGATGGTGGTCCCGCCATTCGGACAGCCGTTAGCACAGCATTCGGGCTGAGTCCGAACAGCTCCCCAGCCGGGACAGATTGCGTTGTTGGGAATGACGGTGCGGGTCACGCCGTCAAGCTTCCCGCCGATAGCGGCGATGGAGTTTGCGTTGGCGGAGATAGCGGAGGCGATCTGAGCGTTATTGACCATCTGCTGTGCGTTCCATGCCTCCTGTGCATCGTGGCGCAGGTCCTCACGGTCGCGGAGGGCGGTGAGCTCATTGTGGTTCTGACGGTAGACCTCAGTCATCTTGACCTCGGTGTTCTGCTCGGAGACGAGAATGGCGTTCTTCTGACGCTCTGCGTCCAGCTCACGGACGAGACCGAGCTCATAGCGGGTCACGGGGCGATCACCCTCGCAGGAGCCGACACCCAGCATTTTCTCAGCGGCGGCATTTGCCACAGCTGCGCCCATGGTGCCGATGTCGGAAGTGCTACCGCCACCAATCAGACCGCCGCCGTGGTCGCTCAGGAGGTTGAGAGCAGTGCCGACGGTTCCGATGATACCGGTGGCGAGTGCGGCGTTGCCGATGCCCTTGCTTGCATAGTTCATATCCATATATGTTCCACCTTTCTTTGAGGGGTGTCCCCTCTTGATGGTGATAGTATAACAAAAGCCGCACCCGACATGGATGCGGCTTTCTTACGTTTTTCTTACGTTTTTTTGATATATGGCATGTACGCATCAGCCAGCTTCACGAGCTCTCTCACGCATGTATCGCCGACGATTCCAGCTTTATGATTGAAATCTCTCTCGGAGATGTTGAGGTTTGCCGCATGAACGGCAGTGCTTCCTTTGCAACGTCTCAGTTCATCAAAAACTCTCTGATAAATACTTCCGTCATCGAAACGACTGCGCATATGGTTCAACAGCGCATCAGAACACGGAAGCCCATAATGGTCATTCACTCGTCCGTTCATGCAATCACCTCATTTTCTTAGA
>JAZLHW010000029.1:0-11867 GCA_045617105.1 Selenomonadaceae bacterium
CATGCAATAGAGCAGGAGACAAAATATACTCGCTATAATCATGGGGAAGCGGTTTCAATCGGTATGATAGGTGCAGCCTATATCAGCCAGTCAATGGGATATATTGAGGAAAAGACCGTCCAAAGAATAAGGGGTCTGGTCGATGCACTGCATCTTCCGCAACAAGCAGAAGGCTGTACGGAAAACAATATGTATGAATCTATTTTTCACGACAAGAAAACAGTTCATGGGAAGGTTCATTGGGTGTTAATAAAATCTATCGGAAGCGTTGTGACAGAAAATAAGATTTCGGAGAACGTGGTACGGGATGCCATGAAGAAATGTTTGGCTATTTAAAAAAACTCGGCAAGTCCAAAATTTGGACTTGCCGAGTTTTTTATTATTGAATTTCCGATAAAGCAAGCTCAAGTGCATTGAGGATGCTGTGAACATCTTCTTCTGTGATAACAAGCGGTGGCTGGAATGCCATGACATTTCTTGCAACACCATTTTTCCCGATAATAAAGCCGCGATTTTTTAAGGTCTCAAGAAGTTCATCCAAAAGCTCAGGATAAGGTTCTTTGTTTTCAGGATGAATGAATTCTGCGCCAATCATAAGACCTAATCCTCGGATATCACCAATAACAGGATATTTCTTTTGAAGCTCTGCCAAACCTGCCTGAAGCTGGCTGCCGCGCAGACGGGCATTTTCCATGAGCTGATGCTCTGCGATATAGTCAAGAACTGCAAGACCAGCTGTAGAGGAGACTGGATTTCCGCCTAATGTAGAAGCACCTGGTTTCGTATAGGTATCCGCTATTTCCGCAGTAGAAATGAATGCACTGATAGGCGCACCATTTCCCAAAGCCTTTGCCATGGTCATGATATCTGGAACGGTTTCAAAGTTTTCAATAGCAAACATTTTTCCGCTGCGGGCAAAACCTGTTTGAACTTCATCAATGATAAGCAGGCTGTGATATTTTTCAAGAATTTCTTTGACACGCTTAAAATAATTTTTTGGAGGGACGACGATTCCTGCATTTCCCTGAATAGATTCTGCAATCAAGGCTGCAGGATGACCGGAGGTTGAGGTTTTGATGATATCTTCAATCATGTTTGCGCAGGCAAGGTCACACTCTGGATATTTTTTCTTGAGTGGGCAGCGGTAGCAGTAGGGATTGGGTGCGAAACTGATACCATTGACAGGATTGGAGTCCGTTCGCCACATTTGGATTCCCGTGAGGCTCATACCTAGCTTAGTCCTGCCATGCAGTCCGTTTCGCAGGGAAATGAACTCATTGCTTCCCGTATAAATAGATGCGAGAAGAGCCGCCCCTTCATTTGCTTCCGATCCAGTGGAACAGAAAAAGGATTTTTGAAGCTTTCCCGGCGTAACTTCTGCCAGACGTTCTGCGAGAAGCAGCATGTTCTCCGTGAGATAAATATTGCAAACGTGCTGCAACGTGTTTACCTGCCTGCAAACCTTTTCGGTAATTTCCGGATTGCAGTGTCCGCAGTTGATAACAGAAACACCAGCAAAGCAATCCAAGTATTTTCTGCCCTCGCTGTCATAGAGATACTGCATTTCACCGCGAACGATTTGACGAGGCTCTTTGTAAAAATGCCCCAAGCATGGCATGATGTATTTTTTCTTCTTTTCCAAAATGGATTCAGGTCCTATATACTTTTGCATGTTTCATCACTCCTTATCCCATAAAATTTTCTTAAATTGAGTTTCTGCTCTTGCGGAAACGGTAAGTACCCAGACCAAATTTCCGAGGGCTTAACTGCTGTAATTCATCTAGTGCCTTTAGGTCTTTGATCGGTTCTTTTGTTGAAAGGGAATCCAATCGCTGACGATAAAGCTGCGTAACTTTTGCGGTCAATTCCGGAGAATAGTCTTGTGCTTCAATGCGATAGGAAGCAATGCCGTTGAATTTTTCAAGGTAAGGATACAGGCAGAGATCCTTTGCAAAACAAATATGATTGCGTCCATACTGGTCAATGCGGATAGAGTGGATCTCGCCAGCATGGTCCAATAATGCATAGTGCCTGTCCATTAACTCTGGCTGATTTAATTCATTGAAATTTGGCAGGCTCATGGCTGGAATGTTGTGATCGCAGATCATGGACTCATAAGTGCCGTGTACGACCACTTCAATTGGAAGCTCGGAATTTTCAACGATTTCCTTTAGCTGTTCAAAGGACAGCTCCAGTGAGGCAGCAGCCATGAAAATGCCATTTTCTTTCATGAATTTTGCGGCTAAATGGTTGAAAAGATTGAAGGATATATCTGCCTGCACAGGAAGCTGTGTTAATTCCTGCACGAGTTTTAAAGTGCCAAGATTGCTGACCATGATACCGTCTGGGGACATATTTTTTATAGACAGAAGGAATTGTTCCAGCTCACCGCATTCCCGTCTCATGGTGGTGCGCGGCGTGTTGATTATCACTTTAGCACCGTGTTCTTTGGCAAAGGAAAGAATCTCTTGGTAATCCGCAAGCTTCCACGGAACCAATGGCTTGAAGGCTTCCCCTCCAACATAGATTCTGTCTGCACCGTTTTCGATTGCAGATTTTGCGGATGCCAACGTATTGACACGAACGGAAAGCTGGCATTTTTTATCGTTTTCTTTTTCGATAGGACTTTCTTGATTCAAGATATCATCTTGAAACCCTGCTTCCTTGACTGCTTCGCTAAAGAAACGGGGTTCACGTTTCCCATCAAAACCAATATCCTTTTTCGTTGGCTGTCCAAAAGCAAAGGTCGTTGTGAAATCTCTGGCACGATTAAGGTATAGTTCATTCCAGTCTGCTTCGTTCCATGAAAAACCATTGGGATCGCTAAGATATGAATCAATGGCACGGCGATAAATACTCACGATGCGGCGTATAAATTCAGGCGGCCGCATACGTCCTTCAATCTTAAACGAAAAAACACCTGCTTGAATCAACTGAGGAATGCTTCGGTACATGCACATGTCCTTGAGGGCAAGCTTGTAAGGTCCCGGTCCATTTTGGTCAAGAACTTCCTTCGTGGTCTCATCGATCAGCTGATATGGCCAGCGGCAAGGCTTGAGGCAGCGTCCACGATTGCCGCTTTGCCCAAAGAGAACACCGGAATGAATACATTGACCGCTTTCGGAAATGCACATATCGCCATGCATGAAATATTCCACTTCAATTCCTGTGCGTTCACGGAAAAGACTGAGTTCCGAAAGAGTCATCTCTCTGCCGACAACGGTACGGGTAATTCCGTAGTCCTTCAGTTTTTGGATGGCATGTTCATTATGAGTATTCATCATGACAGAAGTATGGAGCGGTATATCAATTCCCATCTCATGCACAAGTTCCAGTACAGCAAAATCTTGTACCAAAATTGCATCTGGACGAATCTCATTCAGATAGGCAAGATAGTTTTTCAGCTCAGGAATCTCTTCATCACTGATTAAATTATTAAGCGTAACGTAAATCTTGACATCATGTTCATGGGCGTAAGCAATGGCTTTTTTGAGCATTTCATTGTCAAAATTGAAATCTCCTTCATGCATACGCATATTGAAGTGCTTGCCGCCTAGGTAGACGGCATCTGCTCCAGCTTCTATGCCTGCAGCCAGAGCGTCCCAAGTCCCTGCGGGAGCAAGTAATTCTACGGATTTGCGATTTAGTATCATTAGAGTGTCGGCTCCTTTTCCTGCGTATATTTTACGTCATTAGTATAGCAGGTATCGGAACTTTCATCAACGAAACAGCCTTGGCTTGCAAGGAAGTTTTCTTGTTTCTTTTTTCTTGGTGTGGTAGTATGAATTTACATCAGGTATGACAGTTTTGTTTTTGGAAAGAAGGTTCATGACAGTGCATAGATATCAGAGAAAAATGGTTTGTTTTTCCAAAATAATTTTCATTCTTTTGTGCTTGCTGCTTTTTCCTTTGCTTTGCACGGCTGCACCTATGCCGAGAGAAGTGCAAGAGCAAGGACATTCCGTAAAGCTGGGAGATGAGGTAAAAAATCATTTGCAGTTTTTTACATGGCCGATGCGCATTACGCCGGATGGCTTCAATTATTGCTGGCGGAGTTACAAAAACTATACAAGTCCTGAGTTTATTTTGAGAACCAAAAAGGACAACAAGGTTATTTGGTGTATTGAAGTGGACAGGATTCCCGGAATTACTACCCCGCAGGGAATCGGGATCGGTTCCACGATGGAAGCGATAGAGGAGCAATATGGAAAAGCAAGTACCTACATTGAAAGAAACGGAGATTTTATTATGGCGTATGGCGGTCGGAACAAATCGGATTATTATATGCGGTTTCGTCTGCGCGGAAGAAAAGTAAAGACGGTAGTTTACATGACGATCGGCAATCCCATGACAGGAGAAGCCGTGAAGAAAAGAAATTAAATTTTTAGAGAATTTATATATCCTACAAATTATAAATGTGATAAAATAAGAAAAGAATAACATTTCTGTTTAAAGCCGAGGTGGAAAAGGTCGGAGTTTCTTCTAGTTGAAACGCAGCCGCATGGATTTTTGGGCAGGGAAGGGTATTTTTATTTTACAGATGGAGGTCGGTATTTATGGAAAATAGAGTGAAAATGAAGAATATTATAGAATATCAGAGTAATATAGAAAAACCACGCAGTATTCCTGAATTGACAGCTCGCTACAACCTAAAGCGTGAGCAGTATAAGGAATTGAAAATGGCGAGTGACAACAGTCCGGAAAAGCGTGAGCAGCTTGCTATGGTATACGCAGAAGCAAAGGTTTTGGGATGGGCTTTGGGAAAAGATGAACGCAAAGTGATTCGGGAGATCAATTTTTAAGAGCAAATAAAAAAGAAACATCTCACGTTCTTTTTTACAAGAATCAAGAATAGGAGATGTTTCTGTATTTTGCCTAGTGCAAAGCAGGAAATAAAAAAACCTGCCGAAGCAGGTTCAGTCCACACACCGTGGAGTCTCAGTTAAGAGACGATTTGAATAAATCATGTTTTTTGAACTTATGGTGTAATTTCTGATGGTACTCAGAACTTACACCAAATATACAATAAAAAAGGAGCTATGTCAAGATGAAAAAACAATATGGGGATTATTATCTTGGCCTTGATATCGGTACGGATTCTGTGGGATATGCAGTTACAAGTACCTCATATAATTTGCTGAAATTCAATGGAAAGGCAATGTGGGGCTCCCGTTTGTTTGAAGCGGCAGAGACTGCTGCAGACACAAGGCTTAAAAGGTCACAGCGCCGCAGGATCGAGCGTGCCAGCTGGCGGATACGTCTTTTGCAGAGTTTGCTGGCAGAGGAGATCAGCAAAATTGATATGGGCTTTTTTCAAAGACTGGCGGAGAGCAATCTTCATGTGGAAGACAAAAAGGAAGGAAACAGAACGAAATTCTGTCTTTTTGGGCAGGAGGGCATGTCGGATAAGGATTTTTATGAAAAGTATCAGACGGTGTACCATCTGAGAGAGTCACAGCTGAACAATAAGCCGGATGCCTTTGATATCCGAATGGTTTATCTCAGCTTGGCACATTTGATAAAAAATAGGGGTCATTTTCTTTTTGAAGGTTTGGAAGCAGAAATAGGGCAAGGCGGCAACCAAAGGGAACTCTTTAAAAATGCTTATAATGAATTGGTACAGTTTTTGCAGGAAAATTTTGACAACTTTGCGGATGCGTCTTTCCCATCGGCAGAGAGTATTAAAACAATCATGACAGACAGCAAGCTTACCATAACGGAGAAGAAGAGTCGCTTGATGGCATTGCTTGAGACGAAAAAGAAACCATTAAAGGCGGCAATGGAATTCTTGAGCGGCGGAAAAGTAAAATTTGCTGATTTATTTGAGGATGAAGAACTGAAAGAATTAGACAGCCTGAGTTTGAAAGAAGGGAATTTAGAGGAAAAAGAGGCTGAACTTACCGAAGCCTTGGGAGAAAGATTTGAGGCGGTGCTGTGTTTTAAGGCCGTTTACGATATTGCTCTGCTGGATGGGCTGATGCAGGGATGCAATTCTATTTCAGAAGCAAAGATTAGAATATTTGAGGAACATGGAGAAGATTTGCATACGTTAAAGGAATTTGCAAAGAAAACGGATAAAAAACTTTTTAAGAAAATATTTGGTGTACCGGAAGGAAAAGATAATAATTACAGTGCTTATATCGGCAGCTGCATGGGCGGAAATGGAAAGAAGGCTGTTATTGAAAATAAGAAAGCCACGCAAGAAGATTTCTGTGATTTTTTGAAAAAGGAGCTTGCTTCCTATGTTGACTTTAAGAATGTAGAAAAATTGACTGGAGATCTATCCGGTACGGATAAGCTTTTTTCCCGTATTTTGAATAAAACTGCTTTTCCCAAGCTGCGTGCGAAGGTAAACGGTGTAATTCCTGTACAGGTGAATGAGGCAGAACTGAAAAAGATTCTGGAAAATGCAGAGCATTATTTTCCTTTTTTGGCTGAGAGGGATGACGAGGGACTCAGTGTATCTGAGAAGATCCGTCAGATCATGCTTTTCCGTATTCCCTATTATGTCGGACCGTTGGCAGGAACCGAAAAATCGAAAGAGGCTAAGCGTTGCTGGGTGAAACGTACAAGGGAAAAAATCAACCCGTGGAATTTTGACCGAGTGGTAGATAAATCTGAAACAGCAGAAAGATTTATTCGTGCCATGACCAACAAATGCTCTTATCTCCGCACAGAGGATGTTTTGCCGAAGCAGTCGTTGCTTTATACTGAGTTTGAGGTTAGAAATGAACTGAATAATCTTTCGGTACACGGTGAAAGATTGCCTGTCGAGACGATTCAGCAGATATTCGAGGGGCTGTTGCTGAAAGAGAGAGGGAAGATAAGTAAAAAGAAAATTTTGGATTATTTGAAAGTTCATAAGCTTGTTCCCAATGAAATAACGGTAACGGATATAAGCGGTGTAGATGATTCTTTGACTTGTGATGTAAAAGCCTTCAAGGATTTTTACCGTATTTTTGGTGAGGAATATACGCAGGCACACAAGGAACAGATTGAAGATATCATACGGTGGATCACTCTCTTTTCCGGTGAAAAATCTATGCTTTTGACCAAGATTCGCAAGAGTTATCCTGATATACCGGAAGAAAAACTGAGAGAAATCAAAAAGTTAAAATATAAAGACTGGGGGAGACTGTCAAAAACCTTTTTGGACAGCGAGAAAATTTCCTTTTATGATGACAGCATCGGGGTGCCGATAACCTTCATAGAAGCTATGCGACGTGAACCTCTGAATCTGATGCAGCTTTTGAGCAAGGGACATCGCTATGGCTTTGCTGACAAGGTGGAAGAATTTAATGGAGCCTCGCAAAAAATAGAAAAGCTGAAGTATTCCTTTATCAAAGAACTGGCAGTATCCCCTGCCGTTAAGCGTTCTATTTGGCAGACAGCACAGATCGTGCAGGAAATCAAGCAAATCACAGGTCACGCACCGAAGCGTATTTTTATTGAGATGGCTCGTGGCGGTGAAAAAGAGAAAAAACGCAAGGACAGCCGTAAAACACAACTGCAAAAATTGTATGCTGAATGTAAAAAAAAGGCTCCTGACATTTTTAATCAAGACGTTGCTGACGAATTGGAAAGCAAGGACAATGATGCTCTGCGCAGTAAAAAGCTGTTCCTGTATTTCTGTCAGATGGGCAAAGATATGTATACCGGCAAAAAGATAGACTTGTCCGAATTGAATTCTACATCGCAGTCACATAATGTCTATGATTGCGATCACATTTATCCGCGTTCTAAAACTAAAGACGATAGTATGGATAATCTCTGTCTGGTGCATTATTCGGTCAACAGAGACAAATCGGATGTATATCCGCTGTCTCCCGATATACAGAAAAAAATGAAGAAATTTTGGGCGATGCTGTTGGATCGTGGTCTGATCAGTTCCAAGAAGTATGAACGTCTTACAAGAACGGTGCCATTGAGTGATGACGATTTGGCAGGATTTATTAACCGCCAGTTGGTAGAGACACGGCAATCCACAAAGGCGGTAGCAGAAATATTGAAGCTTGCCTGCCCTGAAAGCAAAATCGTTTATTCCAAAGCCGGCAATGTGAGTGATTTCCGCAAAAACTTTGATCTTATAAAATGCCGTGAGGTAAACGATATGCACCATGCCAAGGACGCATATCTGAATATTGTAGTTGGAAATGCATACTATACCAAATTTACTGATAGCCCTTTGACAATAATCCAAAAGGGGACGGTTGAGTATTCGCTCAAGCCGGAGGTTTTTTATAAATGGAAAATTTCCTGTCATGGCAATATTGCTTGGATACCGGAAAAGGATGGTACAGAAGGTACGATTTCCACTGTTCGCAGAATGATGCACAAGAACAATGTGCTGGTAACTCGTATGGTGAAGGAAAACAAAGGCGAGATTTACAATGCTACCATTTACAAAGCAGGTGACGGGAAACTGTTTCCGCTGAAAGCTGGCAGAGATGTTGAGAAGTATGGCGGATATTCCAGTGAAAAGACGGGATATTTTACTGTGATAGAATCAAAAAATAAAAAAGGGAAGCTGATTCGTACCATAGAAGCGGTACCTGTCTATATGGCAAGCCGTGCCGCCAAAGATGACGAACTGCTTTTGGATCGTTGCAGAAAAGAATTATTGCTCAGGGAACCTAAAATTGTCTACAGAAAGATAAAGGTTGGCAGCTGTATTACCATCGATGATTGTGCGTTCTATCTTACAGGAACGACGGGAAAGCAAATTACAGGAAGTCTAGCGAACCAGTTGGTTCTCGGTTCTGACTTCGAGAAATACGTCAAAGCACTGCTGAAATTCGATGAACGCCAAAAACGAATCAAAGATTTGGAGCCCAAAGAATCTGATGAAATAAAAAAAGAAAAAAACTTAGCGTTGTACAATGAATTTGTTGAGAAACTAGAAACAAAACAATATGTATCATGTCTGGAAATTAGCAGCAGTTCTCTGAAAGAGGAAAGAGAGGAGTTTTGTGCTTTGCCTGTTCGTCAGCAATGCAGTCGTTTGTGTGAATTGCAGAAGTTATTCGCACTGCTGAGATTCAATGAACGTCAGAAACTGAAAAAGGATTTGCAGCCTACCAAGTACGGTGAGATAGACAAGGAGAACAATCTGGCATTGTATGATGAATTTGTCAAGAAGCTAGAGAAAAAACAATATGTATCACGTCCAGCATTTAGTAGCAGTTCCTTGAAAGAAAAGCGAGAGTTTTTTTGTGCTTTGCCTGTTAATCAGCAATGCAGTCTCTTGTGCGAATTGCTGAAGCTGTTTGAAGCAAAACCTTTGACCGCTGATCTGACGCTTATTGGCGGGTCTAAAAATACAGGCAGTTTTAAATACTCAAAAGAAATAACAAGCTATACCAGTGTGCTGCTGTATAGCTATTCTGTCACAGGTCTTTTTGAGCAGGAGCCTGTGGATTTGTTGCATATATGAGCTGGCGTATCGTGGTGATAGCTAAGCGATCTAAACTGGATTTGCAGTTGGGCTATTTGGTAGTGCGTGGGGAAGCTGTGCAAAAAATACATCTCAGCGAAATATCCTTGCTGATGATTGAAAATACCGCAGTTTCCCTGACGGCTGCTTTGCTTGCAGAGTTGATGCGATTGAAGATCAAGGTGGTTTTCTGTGATGAAAAACGTAATCCATCCGCAGAGCTTCTGCCGTATTATGGCGCACATGATACCAGTGCAAAAATTCGGCAGCAGGTCGCATGGAAGAAGGAAACCAAAGGGGCTGTCTGGGCAGAGATCGTGCGTAATAAAATACGCAATCAGGCGGATCTGCTTGATTGCGTTGAAAAAGAGGAAAGCTCTTTATTGTATCAATATCTGACGGAGATAGAGACGGATGACCGTACCAATCGAGAAGGTCATGCCGCCAAAGTATATTTTAATACACTTTTTGGAAAAGGATTTTCTCGGGCAGACAGCTGTGCCATCAATGCGGCACTGAATTATGGCTATACCATTTTGCTCAGTGCGTGTAATCGGGAGATCGTTTCCAATGGGTATATAACGCAGTTGGGTATTCACCATTGCAATGTGTACAATATGTTTAACCTTGGCTCGGATTTCATGGAACCGTTTCGGGCATTTGTGGATGACAAGGTATTTTCCCTGTGGCTGAATGGAAAACTGGAAATATTTGAGCATAAGCAGAAAATGGAAATTGTCTCGGTGCTTAATACAGAAATTAAGGTGAATGAAAAAATATATAATTTGGATTACGCCTTGAAAATTTTTGTAAAAAGTGTGTTGGATGCCATGAATGAGGATGAGATAAGCGGAATAGCAGTTTGCAGATTTTTGAAATGAGTTACAGATATATGCGAGTTATGGTTTTCTTTGACCTGCCGACAGGCACGATACAGGAAAAAAGAGCATACAGGCAGTTCAGGAAATTTTTGCTGGCAAACGGATTTCTGATGATGCAGGAATCCGTTTACAGCAAGCTGGCATTAAATACCAAGGCGGCGGAACGGGTGATGAACGATGTAAGGCAGAATTCTCCTGCCAATGGTTTGATACAGATGATGATGGTGACAGAGAAGCAGTATAATAACATTGAACTTGTCATAGGGGATAATCAAAGTGAGGTTATAAACAGTACGGAGCGTTTGGTGGTATTATGAAGTTGGTATATGCTGATATGGAGGCATCGCTGGATTTGGATGAAACGCAGCCCTATCTTCTTGTTTTTGAAAATCAAAAGTTTTTGCGTAATTTTATGGCTGACTTGAAGGAACAGCTTTTATTGGGAGAAGGAAAATTCCTTTTATCCGAAGGGAATAAGTCCCTTTCCTTGGCGAAATTTCTTGATTTCATTTATGATCCCTTTATGGCAGAGGCGAATCAGAGGAAAATAATGACTAAAATAGGACAGGCTATTGATGCAGTCTCAAACGAAGCGGAGGTGCTTGAAAAAACATGGGAGGTTAAGCAGAAAATTTGCCAATATGCACAGGAAATTTTTCAGCATTTGGAGTATCCTTTAGAAATAAATCCTGATTTTGCGGTTTCCAAGCTGCTTGCAGGTATCGGCTTGACGGTTTCACTGGAGAATGAGTTGTTGGGCAGGTTGTATCAATATGTAGATATCTGCAACAAGCTTTTGGGAATAAGAATTTTTCTGTTTTACCATCTCCATGATATTTTTACGGAAGAGGAACTTGGCCAGTTTTATCGGGAAATGGCATACAAAAAAATATATATTATTCAACTGGAAAACAGAATGGCAGGTGAAGTGGGACAGCATAAGCTTTTGCTGATGGATAAGGATCTATGTATTGTGCAGTGGAAGAATTAACCTATTTGTGTTAAGATGGAAGGGGAACATCAGATCAATTACGGCGTTGTGGTGGCGTTACATTCTCCATTTGAGGTTTGAGAATGGTGTAATTTCTGATGGTACTCAAACTACTTATAGGCACTCTCCCCCCCCTATCGCGTTTGAGAATGGTGTAATTTCTGATGGTACTCAAACATAAGCAGCCTTGTTCCCGTGGCACTATCGGTTTGAGAATGGTGTAATTTCTGATGGTACTCAAACCTTTGATCTGGGTATAAATCGCCTGTGCGGGTTTGAGAATGGTGTAATTTCTGATGGTACTCAAACAGGTACAATCCAATGGTTTCATGGGTGGTAGTTTGAGAATGGTGTAATTTCTGATGGTACTCAAACCGCCGTAGCAGTCAACCTGCAAATCTATCTGTTTGAGAATGGTGTAATTTCTGATGGTACTCAAACTGAAAACTCAGCTTAGATATAGATGCGTAAGTTTGAGAATGGTGTAATTTCTGATGGTACTCAAACGGTGGCCTTCCTTATTTATTCATCATGGCGGTTTGAGAATGGTGTAATTTCTGAT
>JAZLHW010000030.1:0-9532 GCA_045617105.1 Selenomonadaceae bacterium
TTGTTCAAGAAAATGCCATAAGCATTTTCCCTCCAATTTGCGTTTCAACGAAGCGGGAGATATGCTCACCGCTTGTTAAAATTTGATTTCCCCCACTTACAGCAAGCTGTTGAAGAAGGGGACATCTTTAGCTTCGTTATACTTTCCTACATAGAAGCCGTTTTTTCCTTTTCCGCCGAGAAAAATTTTTCCTCGTGCCATCATATACGAAGCGGTATATTGGAAGTCTTTACATAGTCGTCCATATCTCCCCAAAAACCCTTTTCCTCCAAAAGCTCCGTAAATACCTCATAGGACATATCCGCATTCATCGTAGGCCCTATGATAATGCCCTTGACCAAGCGCTGCAGGGTGTTTCCCCTCCCAAAATTCGATTGGATCAAGTGCCCCAAATGGATCTTGTACACCTTCTGCATCATGCCGTTCACGAAAACAACGTCCTTCTCCAACATGCCATCCTTTTTTATGCTGCGGCTGGTCAAGGAATCCGCGATCAGGACGATCCGCCATTCCCTCTCGTCCTTAAAGCCGATGTGCTTGATAGAAACCATGTTCACACACAACAGCTTGATCAAAAGCTCCTTCATTTCCTCGGCATATTCATCTCCCAAATGCGGAAAAGAAGCTAAGTTATCGTATGCCTTCCTCATTTCCTGCATCAAATTCTCAGGGTTGGACGGGTCAACGTAGAGAATCGGGGAAACATAGAGAAATGCTCCCTTTGGCATAGACGCATAGGCAAAATCCCTGCTGAGAACAAGTGCCGCACCCGTGCCGTGGCCGTATGCCCGCCACATGGAAAGCCTGCCCATCGCCCGTTCCTCGCTCTTTGCTTGATGCTCCGAAAGGCTGGAAATATACACGTTCCTCGGAAGATCCATCGAGTAGTTCTCAAACTCCCGTATCACATCCTCCGCCGTCAGCTTCGTAATGCCAAGCTCCAGCAGAACCTCATTGAGCCTCTCCAAGCCCCCATGCTCCCGAAACATATTGATCAAAATCATTCTGCCAAGGCTCATCTCCGCATAGTCATTCATGAAGGAAATATTGCGAAGCCATATCTTTTCCTTCTCCAAGATCTTGTACACGGTCTGGTCAGAGGAATAATGGATAAAATCGATCTGATGCTCCTGCAGCTCCGCTAAACGCCGTTTTATGTAAGGAAACAACCACCTCTCTGCCAGCGGATAAAGCCTGTTCATCCCCCTTCACATCCCTTCTCCTGCAAGTTATTTTCCCCTTTTTTTATTTGTTTCTCCCCTTCTATTGCAGATTCCTTTCCAGCTCCTAAAAGAACCTTAAAAATATTCAGATTTAAATGAATTCTCGCCACTTTCTAATTCAAAATTCGTTCGTCCCATGTTATAATGTAAATATAGAAAATCATCTTGTTTTTTAACAGGTTTTATATGCAAGGAGGAGATTATCATGGCTGCGACCACAAACAACAAAACGGCCGAAGTTTTGGCTGAGTTCCTAAAGGACGATATGACGATAGGCACTGAGCCAGCAACCCACAACGGAATGATAGTGAACCACAATATGGCAGCAATCCATACCTTGACCCAGCTCAGCGAGAACCAAAGCAGCCTGTCCAAGTCTCTCGCAAAGCTTTCCTCTGGCGTGAAGATCAATTCGGCAGCAGATGACCCATCCGGCTACCAGATCGCCGAGAGGATGCGCGTACAGATCCGCTCGCTCGACCAAGCAAACTACAATGCCCAAAATGGCAGGTCGATGCTGAAGGTAGCAGAGGGCGCCGTGAGCGGCACGGTGGAGATCCTGCGGACACTCAAGGAAAAGCTCATCAATGCCGTAAACGACACCAATACAGAAGTAGACCGAAACGCGATCCAAAAAGAAATCGATGCATCCATCCAGCAAATTGACGACAATGCCCTGCTCACCTTCAACGGCAAGTTCCTGAACAATGGTGCCCGCACGGCAAAAGGCAATGCTACTGCAAATGTCCTGTACACAGAACAACTCGCTGCAGACACTTCAGCAAACAGTACGCTTACATCATTGAAGGACAGAAACGGAAAATCTATGGGCATTGAAAATACCGATAATGTGACGATGTCCTTTGTGGTAGGCGGAAAAACCTATACCACGACCGTCTCAGCAGAAGGTCTGACATTTACCAACTTGGCTGGAAAAACATTTGTCTGTGGAACTGAAACAACGAAAGGATCTGATGTTTTCACGTTCAGTGATGGCACATATCTTGGCATAGATTCCGCAGGCTCATCTGTTTATACCGTAGACAACGGCAAAGCCATGACCATTACGGCTGCGACCGCTGGAATCGATACTCAAATATCTGCCATTTGCATTGGTGTTTCTGACAAGAACGGAACCCAAAAAGCTGACGTAAATTCCATCATGGACAGCTTCTCAGAAGCTATTGCGGCACGGAACGCATCGGGTGACGCTTCGGTTGCCATCCAAATTGGTGCAAATGCCAACCAAATCATGAACCTCTCTCTGGACGACATGCGTGCATCCGCCCTGGGACTGTCAGGAAAGGGACAAACTATCGACGTTTCAGAGCGAACGGCAGCGAATGCTGCACTAAAGGTAATCGACAATGCACTTCAAAGGGCATTGAACCAAGAGGCTTCCATCGGTGCCGTGATGAACCGACTGGAGTTTACTTCAAACAACCTCACGACATCTTCCGAGAGCCTGCAATCAGCAGAAGCTGCCTACAGGGACGCTGACATGGCAAAGGAAATGGGTGAATTCACGAAAAATAATATTCTGATGCAGGCGGCACAATCCATGCTCGCACAAGCGAACCAACAGAACCAAGGCGTTCTCAGCTTGCTGCAATAGCCCCTCACTTCTGCAGACGGAAAAACAGAAACCGAGCCGCACAGCAATGTGCGGCTCGGTTTTTATTTCCAATCAAACATTTGTCTGAAACGATCTCTCCTTTTGTTCTTTTGCCTTTTTGACATTCTAACGACGTAATGCATCGAATTTGCTTGCAAAAGACAATAAATATTCAGACTTGAAAGAATTTTTATTGTTTTCTAATCAAAAATCCAGTCCATCTGTGCTATAATACAAGTATAGAAAAAGCCTCCTGCCATCACAGAGCAGCACGCTAAAAAAATGTTCTCAAAAAAGCAGAAGATCCGCTGCCATGCATTTACTCTCAAGGAGGGATACATCATGCCTATCTATTGAAAAAAGCAGCCTGACGGAAACTCAAACAAGCCGCACGGCATCGTGCGGCTTGTTTGGCGAAGAATATTTGTTATAACGCCATTGTTCAAGAAAATGCCATAAGCATTTTCCCTCCAATTTGCGTTTCAACGAAGCGAAAGTTTGCTCACCGCTTGTTAAAATTTGATTTCCCCCACTTACAGCAAGCTGTTGAAGAAGGGGACATCTTTAGCTTCGTTATTCAGCGAATTGGAATATCCTTGGAACGAAGAACCTCCGCCGCCTTTGGCATGGAGACCTTCAGCATACCGTTCTCAAAAGAGGCATCGACTTTGTCTTCATCAATGCCGTCAATATAGAAGGAACGGGACATACTGCCTGCACTGCATTCCCTGCGGATATAATTCCCTTCCTTGTCCTTTTCCTCCGAGAAGGCTTCCTTGTGCGCTTCAATCGTAAGATAATTGTTTTCGTAACGAATATGGATATCCTCCTTTTTTACGCCCGGCAATTCAGCTGCCAGCTCGTAACGATCCCTGAGGTCCCGAACATCTACATGGAAGGAGGAAATGCCCTCATGGGAAAACGGTGCAAAGAGATCCTGTGAGAAAAACGGTTCGTTAAAGCAATCAAACAAGCGACGGAACGGATCTTCTCTCCGCAATTCTTTTCTCGAACCAAACGGTACTAAACCAAACATAGGAACAACCCCTTTCTTTCGTTCACTTGTCTTTTTATTTTAGGAACATCAACGATGTTCTTGCGTCTATTATAATACAATAAGTCAAAAAGTCAATAGGTCAAAACAACAAAGTTGTATCTATGGAACACAGGAGGTACTCACTATGAAAAAACTAGGAATCTCAACCATGCTGATCCTGCTCTGGAGCCTATGCCTCGCACCTGCGGCATTTGCCACCAATCATACTTGGGCAGACAACAGCTACGACTTCAAGAAGGTAAACATTGTTGCCATCAAAGACTTGGACACAAGCAAGGTCGACATCAGAAGCATTATGCAAAAGACTGCCAATGCAACCTACCAAAAAATGTCCAGCAAGCTGGAAAACGCCAAGGTGCTGACACAGGAAGAAGCCCTTGCAAAAATCGAAAAGCTGACGAATATCCCCACAACTGACACAGCCAATGCCCTAACAACGGCATGGCAGGAAAACATTCCATGCGCCGCTCCTTTTTATGTAGAGGCAACCATGACGCACTACTGCATAGATTCCATCTATTGCCCAGAACGAGTAACCTATTCGACCGTGCGCAGGACAGAGATCTGCCATGACAGGAACGGCCGCAGATGGGAGCGAGTTTGGTACGATACGATACCGCAGTATATTCCTGCCCATATCGAATACAGATTCCGTGTCGGCATGTATTTCAAGGGATATGATGCAAAAACACACAAGCTCGTCTACGAAAGGGAGGACATACGCTCCAGAGGCACGGACGATCCGACAGGCATGATAGAACGGATCTGCAAAGACTTCTACCGTGACCTCAACAAGAAAATCAAACCGTGAAACATAAAACAACAAAAAAGCCTTCCAATCACTTGGAAGGCTTACTTTTTTTATGGTGCCGAAGGCCGGACTTGAACCGGCACGTTGTTGCCAACGGCAGATTTTGAGTCTGCTGCGTCTGCCAATTCCGCCACTTCGGCTTATCGACTAGGCTACATGTCGCTAACAGAATTTATTATACCAAGAAAATAACTTTTGTCAACAAGAAAATCAAGAATTTTATTTATAACGCCATTGTTCAAGAAAGATGAAAGCTAGCTTAAATCTTCATTAATATTGTATCCTTTTTTTTGACGAAAAGGCAAGATAAATGTGAGTCAAAGCTATGTCTATTTTAGGATCTGACACTATCCGAATTGAATTTGCGAAATTTATTGTGCGTCATCACATAGCTACTCTTTTTCTTTAATTTTTACTGCCATCTTGTAGACAAATACCATAATCACCAAATAAATCGCAATACCGAGAAATGCAGCTTCCGGTGTCTTGCTCCAGCTGTGCATGTAGAGGTTCACCCCGCCTATCTGCATGACAGCCTGCACCAATCCGCCAATAGCCCCACCGCCGACCAGTCCGGCAGCCATGGTACTGCCCTTATCCATTCTGGCAGTCTTCAATGCTTCGTCCTTGGTACTGCTGGATACCAGATAGGAAAGAATACCGCCTGCCAATACCGGCGTATTGATATCCATTGGCAGATATACGCCCAAGGCAAAGGGAAGTACCGGAACCCCCAGCATCCATATCGCTATTGCGCCAAAGGCTCCTGCCATATAAAGGATCCAAGGTGCATCATTTCCTGACATCAGTGAACTGGATACTGCCGCCATAGCATTTGCCTGCGGAGCCGGCAAAGCATTTTCTCCAACAAAACCATAGGCACTGTTCAGGAACAGCATGACCGCAATACTCACAACAGAAATAAATACCGCCATAATAATCTGCCACTTTTCCATAACAGCCGGTGTAGCACCTGTCAGATGTGCAATTTTCAATTCCGTCGTAAAGTTGCCCGCAAGAGCTATGCACGAAGCCCCGAAGACAGCAATCACGATAAGGCTGATGACACCGGATTCCCCCACTGCCCCAGTGGCACTCAGCACCAATCCCATGATAAGCATCAAAAAGATCGTAATACCTGATACCGGTTCATTGCCTGTATAGGCGATGGAGCTGATACCCACAACAGAGAGCAGGATAGAGCATATTCCCAAGACCAGCGTAACCATTACAGACTCAAGCAATGTATCCGAAAAATAAAAATGATAAAATACCCCGAATACAACAATGCAAAGAACTATGCCCAGCATAGTCAAGCTGGGAGAAATATCCCTGTCATTCCTAGCTGTGCTGCTGTCCTGCACAGCGATATTGGACATATTTTGGATCGTCTGCTTGGCAATAGACAATACCGCCTTTCCCATAGACAGCAGACCGATAATACCAGCCATCGCCATCATTCCGATACCTATACTGCGGACATACTGGGAGAAGACCTGCGTGATCGAAGCATTTGCCAGCAGTATTTCTTCCCCATTTACTGTCATAACGTGATCTCCCGCAAGATAATACAGCACGGGAATGAATACCAGATTTGCCATAAAAGTACCGCCGGCAATGATAGCCGCATATCGGAGCCCTGTAAAATACCCGACACCCAGCAGAGCCACATCCATGCCCATGGTGAACGTTACCTTCAGCTTATCATGCAATACCTGCCCCCAACTGAATAACTCCGTCGAAAAGATCTCTGCCCATGCACCGAAGGCATCCAAAACAAAATCATATATAAAACCGATGATACCGCTTATGATAATAAACCTGCCGCCGGTGGAACCGCTGCTGGTCAAAAGATTTGCACCAGCCCTAGCGTTCGGAAATGGAAAATCCTTGTCCTTTTCTACGCAGAAATACCGCCTGAAAATAGATGCCAAAAGAATCCCCATAACACTGCCAAAGAAAACAGGCACCACCATCAGGAACATGTTGATCCCCTGCATATCCAGTATAAAAAAGGCTGGCATCACAAAAATTACGGCTACGATCACATTGGTACCGGAGCTTGCCAGTGCCTGAATATGCACAGCCTCTGGAAAGGGATCCATGCGTTTAAAAACAACTGCCATGCTCATTGCTAAAATAGACACCGGCATAGCTGCATCTACGGTCTGCCCCACCTTCAAGGCAAGATATTCCATAGAAAGCGTAAACAGCAGTGCATAAAAGAACCCCCACCCAACAACGTAGGTATTTATTTCATTGTACTGCTTGTCTGGCTCCATATACTTTTTCTGATTGCCTTTCCCATCCATCATTCCTCGCCTCTTTTCTTTGATGATTTTATAACGCCATTGTTCACGAAAATGCCATAAGCATTTTCCCTCCAATTTGCGTTTCAACGAAGCGGGAGATATGCTCACCGCTTGTTAAAATTTGATTTCCCCCACTTACAACAAGCTGTTGAAGAAGGGAACATCTTTAGCTTCGTTATCTTTATCCCTGCAACAGAAAAGGCACTGCAGACAAAATGATCCCTCATTTTCTACAGCGCCTCATCACAGCAGCCGAATTCTTTGCAACATCCGACCGCCATGATCTGATATGAATCTGCTTGCGTTATTTTGCTGCCGGAACAGCTTCTTCCTTTTTCGGCGTTACATCTACAGCATTCCGTGCTTCCTCAGGAATCACAATTGCTTCTGCTTCACCTTGGTAATCATACTGCCCGTCCAGCTTCAAGCTCAGCGTTGGAATCAAGGTAATCGCCATGACCTTCTGCTCTATCGTCATCTTGTCGCTGTACTTTTCAAATACGGCATTGGCTATTTTCTGGACAGGCGCCGTCAAGTCCGCCTTGCTTGCAATCACTGCCTTAGTCGCCTTGTCTACCGTTTCCGTATACTTCAAGCCGTCAAAGGCATCAAAAAGCATGTCCCCAATCATAGCCTGCGTGTCAGCATCCAGCACGTTCTTCAATTTCTTTGACTTTTCCTCCTTCATGCAGTCCAGAAAAGCCTCCTTGATCTTCTGCCCATCAAGAGTCACAGAGAGCGTGCGCTTTGCAGGAGAATCACTGACGATATCTACGTCTTTGATTCCCTCCAAAGTAGCTGACTCCTTTACTGCCTCATTCTTTATTTTCTCAAACTCCTCAGCAGTCAGCGGTGCAACAAATTTTTTCCACTGATCGCCCCATTGGAAATAAAGCGTGACATCCTTTTCTGCCTGTTCAACATAGAACGGAATATCCTTCGCACCGCCAATGTTTCCTTCCTTCAGGCTGCCCTGCAAATGCAGAGTACCGCCTACGACCATCGGCTCTGCCGTACACCTGCAATCAACTGTCAGCGTACCCATTCCATAGCTGCAGGCTGCATTCACGTCCTGCAAAACATGAACAGAGTTTGCCTCAACATTTGCTGCAACGACCTCTCTCATGTACTCCATGCCAGCTTCGCTTGCATACACCTCCTGCGGTGCAAAATTAAACGCAGCTGCTCCAATTCCTGCGGCTATAGCCGTCCCACGCAAAATCTTCTTCCAGCTTTTCATCAAAAATCCCCCCAAAAATATTCCCTATACACAAAAACCATATTTACTTGATTCTATATCTTTCTTCAAAATCCTTTTTCTTGCATCACTCCAATTTCTCAACTGCTCTGCAAGCGTGTCCTATCCTCCCACTCACATACTTATACGATGAAAAAAGGATTTTATTACAGCCGCAACAAAAAAAATTTTCTTATTTCCTTGCCTGCTCGTACTGGTATTCCTTCGTTTCCTCTACATGCCCCTTCATTGGCTCTGGGTGAATCAGAATATCCATCGAACCAAATCCGCCCCTGCGGATCTCCTGCTCCAGCTCATCACAGATCGCATGTACCTGCGAAAGCCGCATATCCCCGTCAAAAAGCACATGCACATCAAGCAGCTTGCAGGAGCCTGACTTTCTCGTGCGGAGGCAGTGATAACCAAGCACCTCAGGACGATCCGCAATAATCTTTCCTATGCGTTCCTCTTCCTCCGGCGGCAAGCTGGCATCTGTCAGCTGAAGCAGGGATTCCTTCACCATTTCCCAGCCGTTCCAAAAAATAATTCCTGCAACACACACGGCAAGCAGCGAATCGATCCATGCCCACCCCGTCAGCCACATAAGGAACAGTCCTATCAATACACCAACCGATGTCCAAATGTCTGACTGCAGATGAAGCCCATCTGCCTTCAAAGCCTGCGATCCTGTAAGTTCAGCCACCTGTTCCAATCTCCGTGACACAAAATAATTAATGATAATTGATATTATCATTATTATAATACCGTAATGCAGATTATCTGAAACAGAAGCCTTTCCCAGTCTTTGGTACGCTTCATAAACGATACCTGCCGCTGCCGCAAGAACAAGAAGCGCTTCTGTCGCTGCCGAAAGATTTTCATACTTTCCATGCCCGTAATCATGCTCCAGATCCGGAGGCGTTACCGACTTGCGGACTGCCCAAAATGCGATTCCTGACGCAAGCAGGTCGATTCCCGAATGCAATGCCTCCGATATAAGGCTGACCGCACCGACAGAAAAACCAACTGCCAGCTTCAGGAAAAACAAGACCGTATTTGACAAAATGGACAGCCTTGCTGTACTGGCTTTCAATGCATCCATTTCATTCATGTGCAACTCCCTCGATATTCCATTCCATTATAACGCCATTGTTCAAGAAAATGCCATAAGCATTTTCCCTCCAATTCGCGTTTCAACGAAGCGGGAGATATGCTCACCGCTTGTTAAAATTTGTCTCCCCCACTTACAGCAAGCTGTTGAAGAAGGGGACATCTTA
>JAZLHW010000031.1:0-61085 GCA_045617105.1 Selenomonadaceae bacterium
ATTGTTCAAGAAAATGCCGTAAGCATTTTCCCTCCAATTTGCGTTTCAACGAAGCGGGAGATATGCTCACCGCTTGTTAAAATTTGGCTTCCCCCACTTACAGCAAGCTGTTGAAGAAGGGGACATCTTAGCTTCGTTATAGCCAGAAACACGAAACCGTCTGACGGGAAATTCCGCCAGACGTTTTCGTGCTTCTTTTGCATTTAAGATGGAGAACATCTATGCTAAGTTACAGCAATATCAATTAAGATTCCCTTTTTCAACAAATTCAATCCTCTAGCCAACCTTCATAATTTTCCCATCATGCAATAAGTAAAGATATTTTTCCCGAATCTTTCTTCCCAGAATTTGCTCCGTTGCCTGCGAATAGATCCGAAGCTGCAATTGGTATTTCTGTTTTACAAGTTTTTCCTCCGTATTTTTATCGGTCTTGTAATCCACTAGGATCAAGCTTCCATCCTTCTCTTCAAAAAGAAGGTCTATGATTCCCTGCACAAAAAGTTCCTCGTCCTTTGCCTGCGCATAAAACTGCTGGGCTGGAATCATGCAGCTAAACGGCAATTCCCGCCACACGTTTTTCGCATTTCGCAAACGCTCTCCCAATTGGGAACGGAAAAAGCCTTGTACCGTCTTAATATGAATCATCGACATCTGCTCCTGCGGGAAGATCTCTTTCTTTGCTAACTGCTCCAGCTGTTTCTTGATTCCGTCATAACTCAAATCACCGCTTACATCAACATGCTGCATCACGGTATGCAGCAAAGTTCCATATTCCGCGCCTGTCAGTCCTTTCTTTTCCTGCAAAAAAGCCGGTCGCTTCCATGTTGGTTCCTCCGAAAGAGAACGCCGTCCCGTTGTTCCATCCTCCTGTTCCGAAAAACGCTGTTTAAGCTCCGTAACAGAAAGCTTTGCCGGCACTTGTTCCAAATCATGCAGGTCATATTGCCAATCCAACAGCTTTCGCACTTTATCTCGATGCTCCGTATTTTCCAGAGGTTCCATTTTTTTCACCTTTTCCAGCAAAGCATCGCCTTCTGGATCATTTGGCTGGCTTTTCCCCCTCATTCCTGCCTGCACAAGTTTTATCTCCCAATGGGAGGAATCCTCATAATCCAAAAAAGGGCTCCATTCACAAGGCTCTGATGCAGCTTTTCGCAAGACCTCCCCATCTTTGTGGTGCATCAATGCAGCTGCCACCCATTCAAGATACGATCGTGCCGAAAGGGAAGCATAGTCCGGAAGCTGCACCTGCTTACGTCCAACGTAACAACTCCAACGGTCTGCTAATTTCTGCACACTCCAATTCCTGCCCAACGTACCGACCAAGATGAGTTTTTCTCTTGCCCGTGTCAATGCCACATAGAGGATACGCATTTCTTCTGCCTTTCCTTCTTGCCTGATTTTAGAAGCTATCGCTTGACGGGCAAACGTAGGATAGCGGAAACGTGCCTCATAATTCACACAGTACGGTCCAAGTCCGTACTCCCTGTGAAGCAATACTTGTTCGCTTGCAGATCTTTCATTGAAATTTTTCCCCATCGCCGCAACAAAAACGATAGGAAATTCCAAGCCTTTGCTCTTGTGAATGGTCATAATTCGAACGACATCCTCACTCTCTCCCAGCGTCCTTGCTGCAGCCAAGTCAGAATCCATTTCCTGCATACGATCTACAAAGCGAAGGAAACGAAACAGTCCTCGATAATTGGTTTTCTCATACTCTGCTGCACGATCTGCCAACATGCGAAGATTGGCTTGCTTCAAGAGCCCGCCCTGCAGGCAGCCAACATAATCGTAATATCCCGTATCCCGATAAAGCTTCCAAATGAGCTGCGGCACGCTCAGTTCACGCAGCAAACCGCGCCATCCTGACAGCTTTCTAAGAAATGCCTCTGCCTTTTCCTGCACCATCGGTGAAACCTGCGTCTCTGGATCTCCAGCTCGCAGCAATGCCGTATAAAGGTCTTCTTCCTTCGTTGCCACCCGAAGCATGGCTAGTTCTTCAAAACTCATACCTCCAATGGGCGATGTCAATACCGCCGCAAGAGGGATATCCTGACGGGCATTGTCCAGCACTGACAAAAGGGATAACATCGTGCGAATTTCCTGTGCTTCAAAATACCCGCCATCCGTGGCAGCATAAGCTGGGATGTTATTTTGCCGCAGGACATCAAGGAATTTGTCTGCGACTCCTTTCATGGAACGAAGCAGGATCACGGCATCCCGCCAGCACATTTTCCGATAATCTTTCGTATCTTTATCAAAGACCATCGTATCCTTCTTCATCAGCGCATGCAGGCGATCCGCTATCAGCTGTGCTTCCAATTCAAGACCATCTGTTTTGTCGCTCTCCTCACTGTTTTCCTCATCGCCCTTTACAGGCTGGCTTTCCCAAGAGCTTTCTTCCGAGTCCCCATGATGGACAAGGATCATTTCAGAAGGACCTGCCACGGTGTTTCCGCTGCAGGGCGGATATTCCAGCCCATGATACAGGGCAGCTTCTTTGTCATATTCCATTTCCATCGTTCCGGGAACCATCACTTGAGCAAAAATGTCATTGATGCAGTCAAGAATTTCTGGGCGGCTTCTAAAATTTTTAGAGAGGTTTATGCGCTCAAACTCTGCTCCCAGCTGAGGATATTCTTTATACTTCCTCAAAAACAAGGTTGGATCTGCCAAACGAAAGCGATAAATGCTTTGCTTGACATCTCCTACACAAAATAGGTTTGGCGTGTCCGTACTGGAAACAAGAGACAAAATCGCCTCCTGTACCCCATTCGTATCCTGATACTCATCTACCATGACTGTCTGGAACTTTTCCTGCAAAGCACAAGCAATCTCAGACGGACGCAGGAGCATACCGTCCTTCGGTTTCTCATCTGCACAAAGAATACGTATCGCAAAATGTTCCAGATCATTAAAATCCGCTACGCATTTTTCTCGCTTGCTCTCAGCAAATTTCTCTGAAAATCGTATCGTCAATCGACAAAGTTCTTTTACATCTGGAGATGCCAGCCGCATATCCTCCAAAATAATATCTGCCTCATCAAAAAAATAACGTTCCTTCAAAGCATTTAATCTTTTTTTGTAACTCTCCCGCAAAGGTTTTACGCAATCATTTGCCACTGCCTTAATGCTGTCGTCCACACCTCGCAGCTGCCCAAGTCTTTCAAAATTCAGATGCAAAAACGACTTATGAAGTTCTTCCCAATTTTCCTCATGCCATTCCGCAGATATTTTATCCAGCAGTGCCTTGTCCAGCAGCGCAGTTTCCCGATATGCCTCGATCCCGTATTCCTCGATCAACTCCATCATTTTTGTATATTCCTGTCTTGCTGGCTCCAGTTCGAGCCTGACATCTTGCTCAACGATGGAAAACCATGGCGTATCCCAAAGCTTCTGCTGCGCAGAGAAGGAAAACTGTTTGGAAAGTGATTCCAACCAAATTTCCGGAAAAGGCTGGCTTTGCGCATACTTATAAACATCAAGGATCAGGCGATAGAGACTTTCGTCACCTCGTTCATTTCCGCCAAAATCGTCTGCAAAATGAAGAAACTCTTCCTCTCCCCGCTCATACTCCTCCTCAAAGAGTTTGCTCAGAGCATCCTGCTTCATCATATCCAGTTCACGCTCATCTGCCGCCAAACGGAACTCCGGATCCAAATCAATCGCAGAAAAATTTTGCCGGACTATGCTTTGGCAAAAGGAATGCATTGTCGTAATAGACGCACCGGACAGCAAAATCATCTGACGTTCCAGCCGTTCCTGCTTTTTTTCATCGGTTTCAAGTTCCAACTGCTTTCGGATCGCAGTCTCCATACGCATTCTCATTTCATCTGCCGCCGCATGAGTAAAGGTCACGACCAGCATACGATCCACGTCGCAATCCCCATTCAACAGCTGCTGAATGATCCGCTCCACGAGAACTGCGGTTTTTCCAGAGCCTGCCGCCGCTGCTACCAGCAGATTTTTTCCCCTTGTCTCAATGGCTCTCTGCTGTTCCTTTGTCCATGACATCTTTCATCATCCCTTCTCCCTTTTGGTTCAAAAGCATATCCTCGGACAAGCTTTCCAATTCACGATAGGAATATCCTTCCTGTTCCGGATCAAATCCGCATACGGAATGGAACTTGCAATATTCGCATGGCACTGGCTTTCCCTCCATGTGTGCAGGCTGCGGCTTGATATTGCCAGACAAAATTTTCCTTCCAGTGTTCTCCAGCAAGTAGTTCATGTATTCCATCAAGCAATCAAATTGCTCCATCGTCTTTATTTTCCCTTTGTCGCTTCCATGTATTCCCTTTGCCGTGATCCGAACCTTTATAAAATCTTGATGATGGTCAATATTTTGGATCACCTCTGGATCTGCCAATACCCAGCCCGGCATTTTTAATTCATTTTGAAGCTGCTTGTGTGCAGCCTCTTGCGATATCCTCTTTTTGGCAGAAATCATGGGATATTTCAAAAAGAAATACAACATGCCTGCCGGAAGCCTGCCGTTTTCTTCACGATCCTCAGCAAGCAAGTTTTTTGCCACCAGCAAATAAGTCAAAAGCTGCATACGAAGCCCATAATACACTTCCAGCAAATTGATCGCGCTGTTGCCCGTCTTGTAATCAATAATAAGGAAATATTTTCCGTCCTCCGAAAAATCCATGCGATCGATCTGCCCTACGATCTCCACACGTTTTTTCTTATCCAGCATATAGGAAAGCGGTGCCATACTGTCCATACCTCTGCCAAAGGCACATTCATAAAGTGCCGGATGAAACTGACTGACCTTATCCAATGCAATCAGCCGATGTATGCTCTCCTGCGCAAGAATACGAATTCTGCCCAGCTGATATTTATACTGTGCCGAACTCATCAAAAGCTCATTCTGCAGCCTTGGTGCGAGCTTTTCCAAGATAGCATTGCAAAGCGTTTGGCTCTCTGCCTCATTAAGTTCGCTCCATCGCTTGCCGGAGGCTTTCAGTTTTTCACCGAATTCCTTCAAAACTGCATGCAGAAGGTTTCCCAGATCCATTGCCTGAAACTTATATTCCTTCCGTTCCTGCAATCTCAATCCATAGCTTGCAAAATGCCGAAAAGGACAAGCTTGATAGGTTTCAAAACGTGTCACGCTCCCACGAAGGCAATGATGATTCATAAAAAGATTCTCTGCCATCGCCTCAGAAAGCCTTCCTTCGCCTGCATGGGCAAACAGTCCGGAAAATACCAGTCCTGCCAGTTCCCTTAACTCCGTCTGTTCCAAGATCCAGTTATAGGCATCCTTCCACCAAGGCGGCATAATTTGTTCCTCTTTTTGACCGCGAAGTGCTGCTGTCAATCCAGAAAGAGCCTTTCTCCCATCTGTCATTGCAAGAACTGTGCGCCGATCCAGCTGCTCATGTTCCTGACGCAGGGATTCCAATGGAATTGACAAAAACTCTGCATGCGGCAGCATAGTACGAATCTGTTCTATCAAGGACGATGGATTCAGCCCATTTCCTGCGGCATCTGACAAAGCATAGGACACCCAAAGATATTCCCTTGCTTCCGTAAACGCCCGATACAGCAGGCAACGCTCCGACAAACTGCTCTCCAATCCGCCGGCAGAGATCTCCAGTCCCGCTTCCAAAAGGTGCAGCCGATCGGCATCTGTAAAAATCCCCTTTTCTTTGCTTCGTCTCGGCATTGCACCCTCATTTGCCCCCAAAATGAAAATAGCACGGCAGTTATAAAGACTATTTTGATCCAATGGTGACACGGACACATAATCTATTCCCGGCGGGATAAGAGATAGCTTCAATGCTTCCAAGCCATCCAGCAAAATTTTTTCATATTCCGTTACCGAAATTTTCTCATCGCCGCTTGTTTCCACCATTTGATTTAAGAGATCCATGACCTCATCCCAAATCTGGCGATGCTCCATCGCAGAATCCAGCCGTTTTCCTTCCTCTGCTTCCATTGCCCATCGTTCCAAAGTCTGCGGAGCTTTCATCTCCATCAGCCAATGATAAAGTGCTTCCGTCAAATCCCTGACAGTCTTAGAATCCTTCACACGGGCAAAAAAATCCTTCAAACGATCTGCAGCCTGCCGTCTTGCAAAATTTACCTCCATCAATACTTTTTTCGTTTGTTCGTTTATATCCTCTGAACTATCCTCCAATGCTCTGCGCTGCCAGCTCCAGTCCTCTTCCATCAGCCAGCGTGATTTCCCTTGAATACCGAATTCCAATACATAGTTTTCCAACTGATCCAGCTGTTCCTGCAATATATCGAAAAATCCTGTACGAAGCATACGGAATACAGCCTCGTATCTCCAACCATGAAACACTTCAAAAACAGATTGCAAAAGCTCTGACAAAGGATGTTGGACTGCACTGCGCTTGACATCCCGAAAAAATGGTATGTGCCGATCCTCCAGCACAAGGTCTAAAAGCCCTCCATAGGCTTCCTCATCACGAATCAATACACCAATTTCCCGATAACGATATCCTTCTTCTCGGCAAAGACGCTGGATCTCCCCTGCCATAGCTTCCGCTTCCAGCCTGCGATTTGCGGTCTCTGCCACATGCACCCCGCCCTTGACAGGTGATGTCTTCGGCGGAAAACGAAACAGCTGCTGATCCAACTGCAAAAGTGCCGGCATACGATATCGAAAAGGCTTTTTTAAAGGAGATATCTCATACTTCACTCCCAGATCCTCTGCCATCTTCTTCAATGCCTGCATCGTACCATAACATCTATGAAAAATACCCGTTTTTGAGACATTTGCCCTCGCCGCTGCCTCGCCATCCATCAGAAGTGTTACATGAACATTCCTTGCGGTCTTCATAAGCTCTGCAAGCACCCTTCGTTCCTGTGGATTGAAAAAAATAAAACCATCCACCCAAACCTCGCAGTCTCTCAAAAAAGGTGCATCCGGAATATGTTCTGCAAGCAGATCCATCCTGTCTTCTGTATCATCGTAACGTCCTGCCATAGCTTCCTTGAAATCAGCAGACAACAGTGACATGTCATGCAGTTTTCCCTTCAGCTGTGGATCCTTAACGGCTGACATAGCTTCCCTAAGGCGTTCTGTCGTTAAGCCATAGCTCTTCAGTTCCTGTATTGTCTCAGAAAGCACGCCTCCAAATCCACGCTGTTTTGCCGCACGTCCAAAAACCTTTAACTCCTCCTGCCGCTTAGCAAGAATTTTCTTCAAAAGCAGGTGTTTTCCTATGTCTGTAATGTTGGAACGAAGCAAGCCTCCCGTTTCCAAAAGCACATGCCTCGCAAATCGGCGAAACCCAAAAACATATCCCCGAAAAAATCCCTTTTCTTTTTCTATCGATGCAGACAGTTCCCGTTCCATCTGGTAGGTCATATGCTCCGGCACCAGCAATATCAATGCAGAACCTATCGGTGCTTCCTGCAGTCTTGAACGTATCGCAGAAAGACATGTCTCTGTCTTTCCAGTGCCTGCCCGTCCAATAATAAACTCTAACATTTTCAACCCTCCAAAAAAATCGCTCCTGCGATAAATATCGCAAGAGCGAAACGATTTCACAAAAAACTGAACGGCGTGCCTACCCGCACCAAAGTACGCCCACAAGCACACGGATCTGACATACGGCTGACTGCCTGCCCGGTTCGATACCGTATCAGCGGCATAGCCTCCGCAACCAATGCAGTAACGACTAATTCCCCCATGCGGTTATCTTCCTCCACAGGAGTATCACTGTTAAACTCCATGATCTCAGGATAAAAATAATCTTCCTGCACATGCTGTCCTGCGTGTGCTTCACACTGAAAAAGCATACCTGCCAGACCAATCTCCGCTGGTGCATAGAGATTGTAGACCTTCGTTCGGGTACGCTCCTGAATGTGCTGCTGCAAAGGATTCTGGATATTGCTCATATTGATGCACATAATTTTTGAAATAGGGTAATCAATAATGTTTTTTCCCGTTGCCTGCAACTGAATGATCAGCTGCATAACGAGCTGAGGCGTACTGATCAAGGTATCCATTCCAACAACATCCATCAAACGCAGCCAATGCCTGTAATCAGTCCCCAAAGGTACCACAGTAGCACCAACAGCCTCCAAGGCATATTGAATATCCATCATACGGCTATCGGACAATTCTCCCTGCAATCCAACGATAGATGCCGCATGTATCCCTGCAGCCACCAAACAGCGGGACATCATCTCTACATTGCGGGCAATGTCCCCATTGGTATACAGCTTCGTAATCTCTCCAAAAGGCTCCTGCATATGATTAAAGCGCAAGACTCCACTCAAAGGTATCGTCAAAACGTCCAAGGAATCAACCTGACGAAGCTCCGTTGCCTGCAGAAAAGGAAACCTTCGAAGGTCCTCCAAGCTCTGAAAGTCGTCATGGCTTACGCCTGCCTCCCGAAACTTTTGCTTATAAAAAGCACTCTTCGTATTTGCCCATTGCAGTGTCTTCTGCAATCGCTCCAACTGCAGGACTTCCATTTCCCTCCTGCTCATTTGCTCGATCCGCGTGTTTGCAATCATCCTACTGACTCCCTGCTTAAACATCGATATAGCTTATTCCAAAGGCTTCTGATAAAAAAACGGCTGGAAACTCGTATAACCTAATTTACGGAAATTCAAAATCGCCTCTGTCGCCCCAACAAAAAGAATACCTCCCGGCCGCAATGCCTTGAAGAAATTCGCATACAGCTGATCCTTAGCTTCCTCCGTAAAATAAATCACGACATTTCGGCAAAGAATCAAGTCAAAATTATTTTCAAACGGATCCTTCAGCAAATTATGGCGCTGAAATTCAATGACCGACTTGATTTCATTTTTTACAGCCCATTTATTCCCTTGCACCGAATCAAAATACATTGACTTGCGTGCGGGTGTAATACTCTTGAGCTCATTTTCTGTATAAATACCAGCCTTTGCCTTTGCCAAAATCTCAATATCCAAGTCACTGGCAAGAATACGATGCTTTACCCCCGGTGTCATTTCCTTCATGATAATGGAAAGAGAATACGGTTCCGCTCCGATCGAGCAGCCAGCACTCCAAATATTAAGCCTTTTGGAATCCTTCAACAAGTATGGAATCACGTCCGTTTCCAATTTGTCAAATTTCTCCGGTGTCCGGAAAAATTCCGATACGTTGATCGTCAAGTACTCAATAAATGCGGCAAAGTCATCCTTGTCCTTGCACACACTGTCAAAGTAGTCTGCATAAGAATCCATCATGGCACGAGTCACAAGATTACCTATCCTGCGCTTCATTTGAGGTTCTTTGTAAAGATCTAAATCAATTTCCGTCTTTGCTTTCAGTTTGTTCTTAAAAACCTGCCAATCCTTGTCATCCATCATAGGCTTTTCCCTCCAAGTCTGCAATTCTCCTGCTTAATATATTCCACGTCACTTGAAAAAATCCTGCAACATATAGAACTTAAAAAGCACTATTTCTAAAAATAGTGCCAATAATTTTCATTTTTGAGCCATGCTCACGCAAGGTTGACCGTATAGAGAAGAATTTGCCTCAAATCACTTGAAAAAGATCCTTGGAATATGTGTCCTCCAAAATCTCAACCGCCAGCTTTCTCTCTGCGAATTCCTTCTCCAACCGCATCCGAAGAGCAGTCACAATGGGAAACTCGGTCGAAAAATGCCCCGCATCCACCAAATGAAGTCCCTGCTCTGCTGCATGTTGTGCATCATGGTATTTTATGTCGCTCGTAACATAAACATCTGCACGATAAAAAGCGGCTTTTCCAATGAGATCCGCCCCACTGCCGCTGCAAAGGGCGACTTTCCTAACGAATTGGCTGCCTGCGGAAACTATACGCACATGAGATGCGAAAAGCTTCTCTCTCACCAGCTCTGCAAAAGCTTCCAAAGAAAGCGGTCTTGCAAGATAACCAATACGTCCAAGCGTCCCTTTTTCGCCAGAACCAAGCGGTTCGATATCCTGAAGCCCAATGCGCTCTGCAAGCACATCATTCACACCGCCTTCTGCAATATCCAGATTCGTATGTGCTGAAAACACGGCAATATCATGCTTCAAAAGCTTTTGCAATCTCTTCCCCAGCGGAAGATCGGTCCTAATTTTTTTCAACGGACGAAAAATCAATGGGTGATGGGAGATGATCATATTGGCACCTGTCTCTACCGCACGTTCCACTGCTTCATCGCTGACATCCAGACACAAATAGATCCTTTCTATGTCCTGCTGAGGACTTCCTGCTAACAACCCCGGATTGTCCCATTCCTCCGCCAGACCTTTCGGAGCAATACGCTCCATAATTTCCATCACCTGTTGGCATTTCACCATTTCAACCGTTCCTCCAAAGCCTTGATGTTTTCCACTGCTTCCAAGTATTTTTTTGTATGCTTCGCCCGCTCGCTCTTTTCCATTCCTGCTATCATCCGCTTGACTTGAAACAAAAGAGACTCAATATGATGTTCCAAAAGCGGCGATTTCTTCTCCCAAAGGACTGGTCCAATGGACAGCATCAAAGGCGATGGGTGCTTGCGCCGACCATGCTTTGCCATGATAATTTCATAAATGCGTCCATCTGCCAATGCCAGTTCCTCATCTTCAATATGCCAATAATGGCGGTAAAGCCACTTTCTCAGCTCTGCTGCTGCATTCATTGGCTGCAGCACTAAGGTTTCGGTCGTCTCCAACACCTCGGGATGTGCTTGCAAGATCTCACTGATGAGAGTTCCTCCCATTCCGGCAATGCAGACCGTATCCACCTCACCAGGAACCAGAACACCCAGACCGTCTCCATGACGCACCTCTATGCGGTCAGACATTCCATTTTCCTGTACCGTGCGTTTTGCAGCCTCGCAAGGACCAGCATTCTTGTCGCCGGCCACTGCAAAGCTTACCTTTCCCGTCCCTGTCAAATAAACAGGAAGATAGGCATGATCCGTTCCGATATCTGCCATGCGGCTTCCTTCTTTTACAAAATCGGCAAGTGCCTGAAGCCTGGAATCTAACTGCATATCATCCCCCCACATCCTTTTCATTTATAAGCTTTTCTTGCAGTGCCTTGAAATTCAAACCGCCTTCATAGAAAAGGCTCTGCGTAATATTGCTAAGCTCCAACCGATACGCCTCCGGTACTGAAATACTTTTCTCGGAAGCCGTCTTTTTCTTCTGTACGTTTTCCAAAACAGCAGAAAAGTTTTTTCCGCCCTGCTTGTCCTGATACTCTTCCTTGCGGCGAAAATTTTGTTCCTGCTCATAGCCAATGCCCTTGACACGTGACACCTTCTCAATGCGATCTATCATTTCAATCACCCCCGTTCACAAAAAACAAAGAATCCCTATATATATTATATCGCATATCCAATGAAATACTAAAGTTTTTAGTTCTTTGTCAATGTAACTTTGTGGTTGAAGCCCTTGAAATAAGGCTTTGCGTATCAACGAAGCGGGAGAAAATACCCGCTATCTATGGAGATGAGAACATCTGTGCTGAGTTATTGACGATAATTATGACATTTCCCACTGCAATGAGGACACATACCTCCTCCGCAGCACTCAGATGCACCGGAAACCATGTTTCGATAGATATGTCTCACAGCCAAATACAAACTGAGGAGCAGTAAAAAAATGATAACGCAATCGCTCATAAACTCACCCCAATCCTAAAGCTTTGCCGATCTGGTAAACAAGCAAAGAAACGACCCATGCTGTCAAAAACGAAAAAACTGCAGAGAATCCCGTCCATTTCCAACTGCCAGCTTCTTTCTTAATCGTTCCAAGAGCCGTAATACAAGGAGTATAAAGCTGCAAAAACACCATGAAAGAAAATGCGGAAAGAGCCGTAAAATCTGTGCCGATTCCACTTTTCAAAAACAAATTTGCCTGCTCTGCAGCTCTTTCGGTATCTGCATCAGCTAAACCATAAAGTACTCCTAGTGTGGAAACAACGACCTCCTTGGCAAAAAGACCGGAAATAATAGCCGCACCGGCTTCCCAAGTGGCAAATCCATGAAAAACAAATAAGTAAGACACGCCCCCACCCAAAAGTGCCAAAAAACTTTCGCTCATTTGCGCCGCAAAGCCATGGAAATTGTACTTTGAGAGAAACCAGATCAAAACACTGCACACAAAAATAATAGTACCTGCCTTCACCAGAAAACCTTTCCCCTTATCCCAGGTTTCAAGGAAAACCGTTTTCATATCCGGCATACGATATGGCGGCAATTCCAAAAGAAAGGCAGCTGTATCATTCTTGAGCAAAGTCACCCCTAAAAGCTTCGCTGCAAAAATAGCAACGATAAAACCCAAAAGATACATGCCAAACACTACATTGGCTGCATGATCCGGAAAAAACACAGCAGCTAAAAGTGCCATAACCGGAAGCTTTGCACCGCAAGTCAAAAAAGGAGCAACCAACATCGATATGATACGATCTTTTTCCGAATCCAATGCACGGGCACCCATGATAGAGGGAACCGCACAGCCAAATCCCAGCATGAGCGGCATGATCCCTTTGCCAGTAAGCCCAAAACGTCTCATAAATGGATCTGCAATAAAGGCAACACGCGCCATATAGCCAGTCCCATCCAAAAAACTAAGACAAAAAAATAAGACAAAAATCAACGGCACAAAGCTAACAACTGCCCCCACTCCGCTAATAATTCCATCGACCAGCAAAGACCGAAGCCAATCAGACACTCCAACAGCACAAAAAAAATCCCCCGCATACCCTGCAAAGGAAACGCAGATCAAATGATCCAATATTGTTGTTATGGGCTGTCCGATCCAAGAAAAGGTAATCTGAAAGACTGCATACAAAATCAGGAAAAAAATGATGGGGGCAAACATCCCATTTGCCAAATAACGATCTATTTTTTCTGAACAGCTTTCCTCTGTTTCACTAAATGTAACTGTTTTTTCAACAATACGATCTATCATGGCATAGCGTGCCGCAACCACATCTTCTTCTATCACATGGATCGGCTTATTGCTGTTCCGAATCGTTTCTATGCTGTCGATATATTCTTTTAACATGCCAGAGGGGTCTGCTCTCTTCATGTCTATTGAAATAAACAGATCCAATAGCTTCTGCATCGTTTTATTGCTTCGCCCAATGGTTTCAACTACCGGCATTCCCAGCAACTGTTCCATTGAATGCATATTTACTGACATTCCACGTTTTTTTGCTTCATCTTTCATATTGAAATCAATCAAAAGAGGTATTCCCATCTCCAAAAGCTGAAGCGTCAAAAACAAATTCCTCTCAATATTTGATGAATCCACAACATTAAGAACAATATCCGGCGTATTATGCTGGAAATAATCTATCACAACCTGCTCTTCAGCAGAACGAGTACTGATACTATACGTTCCAGGTAAATCTACAACAGATATATCATAACCTTCGTAATTGACATATCCCTCTTTTTTATCAACAGTGACTCCCGGCCAGTTGCCAGTTTTTTGATGGGCACCTGTAAGCTCGTTAAAAATAGTAGATTTTCCAGTATTGGGATTGCCAGTCAATGCTACTGTTAAGCTTGGCATCTATATGCCTCCTTTTAGCTAAACATTCATCAACTAATTTTCTGGACTTCCACCATAGTCGCATCTTCACGGCGCAAAGCCAAATTATATGAGCGAATGCGAACTGCCATAGGGTCACCAAAAGGTGCTGAACGCAAAACCTTGATCTGCGTCCCAGGAATTATTCCCATTGCCATAAGCCGTTGTTTTAAATCAGAATCGGCAACATGCTTTACTTTCAGAACCATGCCCGCTTTTCCATCCCGCAAAGTCAAGCCGACCACCTCCAGTGCTTCTATTTTAAATACGTTAATGATAATGATTATCTTTTACAATAATAACCTATCCCAACAAGGTTGTCAATGCTGTTATAACAAACCATCATAAAACGAACAAAAAATGCCATCGTTTCCTAAAAGAAAACGATGGCACGAAAGCATAAAAACCAAAGCTAATGGCTGCACAGGTTAGCCCATTATTTCAACATCGCAAGCATCGTTCCAGCAGCAACGGCTGTCCCAATTACGCCTGCCACATTCGGTCCCATAGCATGCATAAGGAGGAAGTTGCCTGGTTTTGCACGCTGTCCCACGACCTGACTGACACGAGCAGCCATAGGAACAGCTGAAACACCAGCGGAACCGATGAGCGGATTGACCTTTCCGCCTGTTAACTTATACATGAGCTTGCCAAAAATAAGACCGCCTGCTGTTCCTCCCATAAAAGCAATCAATCCAAGCAATATGATCAACAGTGTCTGCGGTACAAGAAAATCCTTAGCAGACATAGTCATTCCCGTACCAGTTGCAAGGAAGATCGTAACCATATTGCAAAGTGCATTCTGTGCTGTATCGGAAAGCCTGTCCATCACGCCGGACTCCCTAAAAAGATTGCCAAGCATCAAGCAGCCAAGAAGCGCTGCGATGGGCGGAAGGAGGAGACTGATAAATATCGTTGTAACGATTGGGAACATCACACGCTCAAATTTTGTAACAGGGCGAAGCTGCTCCATAGTGACCTCGCGTTCCTCTTTTGTCGTCAAAAAATTCATGATAGGAGGCTGAATGAGTGGAACAAGTGACATATAAGAATACGCAGCAACCGCAATAGCACCAAGCAAATGCGGTGCTAATTTAATGGACAAATAGATAGCAGTCGGGCCATCTGCACCACCAATGATACCAATAGCAGCAGCTTCTTTTATATCAAAGCCAAGAACCATTGCCCCGCCAAGAGCCACAAAAACGCCTACTTGCGCAGCTGCCCCCAGCAATAAGGTAGTAGGACGGGCAAGAAGCGGGCCAAAATCCGTCATCGCACCGATTCCCAAAAAAATGAGTGGCGGGAAAATTTCATTTGCAATACCATAATGTATTGCCATCATAAGTCCCATTTCATCAAAAAATCCCGTACATGGAAAATTTGCAAGAATACAGCCAAATGCAATCGGGCCCAAGAGCAATGGTTCAAACTCTTTGACGATCGCCAAATAAAGCAATACCAGCCCAACTGCAATCATAATTCCATTTCCAACGGTAAATGCCGCAAACCCACTATCTGACCATACAGACTGCAGGGAAACAGCAAACGCATTAAAAAGTTCCATACCTTATTTCCTCCTTTCACCTATCAATGCCAAGAACTAATACTTACACGACCAGAATTTTTCCACCCATTACGTTCGATTGGGCGAATGGAGCGAACCACGCCCGTTGTGCCAGAAGCAACAACTGCCGCAGCAATCGCCGCAACCACCTCATCGGGAATCCCAACAGCCACGGGTTCCGCAAGCACTGGTGATTTCTCTTCGCGAGATTTTTCCTCAACAGAAGATTCTTCCTTGTTTTCCTTCGGTTTCGTTGGGTCAATGATATGGATCAATTTAATGACATACATCAAAACCGACAATACGATAAATACCACTGTCATGTTGATCAGCATAATAATAATTGGATTGGTAGTTACTGGTTGTTCCATAAAATCACCTCATTTTTTTCTTTCAGGCTACGCTATATCTTCCTGGCTGCATCGCAGGACCTATAACTCAGCAAAGATGCCCCCCATGGCGGATATGTCCCCCGCTTCGTTGAAACGCTGACGAAGGAAGTAACTTGCTGGCGCAAGATTCCAGATTCAAGGCGTTACAAAAAATCATGCGTCAAAGACTCCAGCTTCCGGCAGCAAAGCTGTCGAAATGCAGAAAACTCCCCCATTCCCTTCATGACCATGCGTACTTCAAAGCCCGCACGTTCCAACACCACTCTCCATGAAGATTCTCCATCGCCAGCAAAATCCCTCTTGATATGTGTTCCAACAGAAAAGAAAAATGGTATTATGCAGATTTTTTTCATATTTTTCCGTTTCATGTGAGAAACAATATCCCCTAAAGTCCCATTTTCCTTTGCTTCCAACTCAACCACATAAACAGGAACATGCATCTCATCGGCGTATGCCTGAAATTTTTCTCTGACATCACTTGGGCAATCATGCACCCCATGCAAAACAAGCAATATGTATTCTCCAACGGAAAGAGAAGCTCCTTGCATTATTATATGCAAGGAGGACACATAATCCTCCTTACTGGCAAGCAGAAAATTTCCTAATTGCAGCTTTTGAAAATCAATCCTGCAATTTTCCATCTGTTTTTCCAGCTGCTTCCTATATTCTAGTCTATGCGATAAAAAAACAGGCTGAATAATAACATATTCATATCCTTTTGCCTTTAAGATCCGTAAAACATCTGGGAAAAAAACACACAGACCTTCCTTTACCGACAAACGACTGGAAATATATTCTGACGTATATGCAAACGTCACAAGCCAATCCGTGTAAACAGCTTCCAGTTCCTTTATCAACGTATACCAGCTTTTCTCTCTGCCTTCTGCGGATAAAGTACCAAATCCCAAAAGCACTATGGCCTGTTTTCGCCCATTATCCCTGTTCAGCCTTTACCACCTCAGCAATCCTGTGACAGATCACATCCAACTGCTCCTGATCAGGGCCTTCTGCCATAACACGAATCAGCTGCTCCGTTCCCGATGGACGAACCAATATTCTTCCATTTTCGCCAAGCTCCTTATTTCCTTTTTCAATCGCTTCCTGAATCGCAGGATTCTCTTCCCAGCCTTCCTTGCTTGCAACTTTGACATTCACCAAAAGCTGCGGATATGTTGTCATCATTTCCGTAAGGCTCGATGCCTTTGCTCCGCTTCGCTTTAAGGATACCAACACCTGCAATGCTGTAATCAAGCCGTCACCTGTCGTACTGTAATCACTAAAGATAATATGCCCTGACTGTTCTCCGCCAATGCAATAGCCATTTGCCAACATATTTTCCAATACGTAGCGATCACCGACTTTAGTAACCTCCGTCCTTCCGCCAATCTTTTTAATCGCTTGATGGAAACCGATATTTGCCATAACGGTTGTCACAACCGTATTGTCCTTCAGTGTTCCCTTTTTGATCATGTCATTGGCACACATAACCAAAATATGATCCCCATCTATCAACTGTCCTTTTTCATCAACACAAAGGCAGCGATCTGCATCACCGTCATGGGCAATACCAAAATCAGCCTTATTTTCAATAACAGCCTTTTGCAAGGATTCCAAGTGCGTGGAACCACACCCATCATTGATATTCACACCATTCGGAAGTGCATGGATCACCTTGAGCTTCGCACCAAGGCGGCGAAGAACCGTCGGCATTGCTTCATAGGCTGCACCATTTGCGCAATCCAAAACGATCTTCATGCCATCAAGACGCTCTTCACAGGTATTGCAAACAAAATCAATATATTGATTTAAAAGATCACTGCGATACTCAATATGACCAACTGCCTCACCGGTAGAACGAGGAAATGTATCATTTTCTTTAATTTTTTGGACGATTTCTTCCAATTCATCTTCTACTGCATCAGGAAGCTTATAACCGTCCCCTCCAAAAAACTTAATTCCATTGTCTTGAAAAGGATTGTGAGAAGCAGATATTACAATACCTGCCTTCGCTTTCATTTTTTTTGCAAGATACGCAATAGCTGGCGTTGGAATTACTCCTGCAAGCAATGCAATACCACCAGCAGAGCAAATACCTGCCGAAAGTGCAGACTCAAACATTTGCCCAGAAATTCTTGTATCACGCCCAATCAAGATGAGAGGCTGTTTTGCATGATCCTTCCCAAAATACAGGGTAGCTGCCCGTCCCAAGCAATACGCTAATTCCGGTGTCAAAGTACCATTTGCCTCACCACGTACACCATCTGTACCAAATAATCTTGCCATTTAAATATCCTCCTTAAATTCTCTTGTTTTTCCATTCTTCCTTATTATCATCTATCCAGTATGCATATTTGATTCCAAAAATGCAAGTGCTGCCTTCATGCCATCGACTGCGGCACTCATGATTCCTCCCGCATATCCTGCACCTTCTCCTATCGGATAAAGCCCTTCTATATTTTCTGACATAAAACTTTTCGGATTCCGGCAAATGCGGCATGGTGCAGAAGAACGTGTTTCCACGCCTGTCATCACAACATCATTTGCGGAAAAGCCTTTGATTTTCTGCCCAAAATAAGGAATCGCACGTTCCAGTACATCCGTAACAGACTTAGGCAGGCATTGATGCAGATCAACAGCTGACGTACCTGGCAAATAAGTTGGTGCTGTCATAAAATCAGTTGAACCAAAATGCCCCGACAAAAAATCTCCTACCGTCTGCACTGGTGCCCTATAATCCTGCCCAGCTATTTGAAAAGCCAGTCTCTCATATTTTTGCTGAAACCTTATACCGGAAAGCACATCCCTTCCAAAATCGTCAGAAGATACCGTTACCAAAAGTGCGGAATTTGCAACTCCTGAATCACGTTTATAATTGCTCATTCCATTGGTCACTACGCAGCCATTTTCAGAAGCCGCCGCTACCACCTGTCCTCCCGGACACATGCAAAAAGAATACGCACCCTTGTTCAAAAGCTTATCCTGATATGTCAGCATATAATCTGCAGCAGGAAGCTTCGTTGACTTAGCATCTTCTCCATATTGTGCCGCATTGATCAATTCCTGCGGATGCTCTATTCTCACACCAATGGCAAAGGGCTTTGTCTCCATTTTAACACCTTGTGCTAAAAGCATTTGATAAGTATCACGAGCCGAATGACCTATTCCCAAAAACACTGCACTGGACTTGATCTCTTCCTCGTCATTGATCTGCAACGCTGCTATTTTTCCATCTGGATTCATAATAAGTTTTGTAAGGCAAGAGTGAAATCTGATTTCCCCGCCCAAGCGAATAATTTCATTACGAATCCATTTTACGATCCCTCGCAGCAGATCCGTACCTATATGCGGTTTTTGCAAATACAGGATCTCCTCTGGTGCACCAGCCGCTACAAAATCTTCCAAAACATCCCTCGTATGCACATCATTGATGCGGGTTGTCAATTTCCCATCGGAAAACGTCCCCGCACCGCCTTCTCCGAACTGTACATTGCAATTTGTATCGAGAATACCAGTATGCCAAAAATGATTTATTTTTTGCAATCTTGTATCAACATCATCTCCACGTTCCAAAACAATGGGAGAACAGCCCGCTCTAGCGAGCGTCAACGCCGCAAACATGCCAGCAGGACCAAAACCTGCAACAATTGGGCGTTCCTCAAGCATTATATCGGCAAATCCCGTTTCGGCTTGGCGGCCTCTGTTTTCTGGTGCAGCGGATATATTCTTATCCTTTTTCCATTTTGACAATATACGATGCTCATCTTCCTTTATTTTTACATCTAAAACATAAACAAATCGGATAGGCGCACCATGATATCTTCTAGCGTCTAATGCTTTACGCACAATTACCACCTCAGACACTGCCTGAGGTGGTAACAACAATCTTTTAGCAGCCAACATATTCAAAGGCGTTTCCACGTCAAAAGGAACGAAAAAATTAGAAATGCGAATCAATTCTGCTACACTCCAATACCCTAGAAAACACAACACGATCCATCATTCAAGCGATCCCTTGCCTTTCATACGCAAGACTTGAACGAGGAAAAGATCTGTCACACCATATTACTATCAGCCCAAAATAAATACAAAAGAATCCAGTATCAATCTGAACTTTCCTTTATCTTGTTTATTGCAACCTGAACATCAATTACCGAATTTGTCACAGTGACACCCTCCGGCAATGCCAGACTTGCCTTCGTCTGAAAGTTCCCTGTTTTATCTTTTAAAGGAATCTTCCCCGTATCTACAGACTTTAATTCCTTAAGGATCTCACTGTCACCGGCAATCTCAATCTTTTCCGGTGTTACCCGTACAGATTCCACTTTATATCCAGCAGGCAGATCCTCTCCCATGACTGCATGTACAGAAACGATTTTCTTGGAAAGACCACGTGCCAGCTGAACATTGACTTCCGTCACCGATGGAATAACACGGACTCCCTCCACATCTTTGCCATCTTCTTTCACAGGAAAAAGGGGCACTTGAAACTTAAAATCCGTATCGTTATTCGTAAACTCAACACAACCAACAATCCTTGAAACAAGCATGACCGCAGATTTCGGACCAATAACCGTTACACTGGGATTTGTTGGGTACATTTGCGATATCACTGTCCCTGGAGCAGGCAAGCCTGTGATAACAAGCTCCGTTTTCATTTGCTTTTCAATAAATGGATCCATTACTATTTTTGTGCTGTCTATCGACTTTCCTATTACTTCAAAACCAACCGGTACATGAATCTGAATCGCAGCATCAAAAGTCCCTTCTGTCAGCCCGTCCAAATTCACTTGAGCCATAAAATCGTCGGAATCTATGTCCGCATAATTTGACCTCTGCGCCCGCACCTTGATTTTTAAGGTATCATCCTTCTTGGTTATTTTATAGTGCTGCGGAGTATTTATCATTTCAATCGGAATAATGTATTCCTTCTCAATCGGCGGGTTCTGCTCATCCATGGCAATTCCCCATAAAATAACCGCAATCACCAACGCAAGAAGCTTTGCCATGATATTATGCTGTACCAAAGAACGCAGCCACTCTATCATTTTTTGCGCCTCCAGTTCATGATCCAATCTTTAAAGGTAACACTTGGCTTTTGAAAAACAGGCTGCAAAATCTCTTTCAAACCTTCTGAATCCAAATGCCGCAGCATATGCCCGTTCTCCGTTACGGAAACAATTCCAGTTTCCTCGCTCACTACAACGATCAACGCATCGCATTGCTCCGAAAGGCCAAGTGCCGCACGATGCCTTGTCCCCAGTTCCTTCGACAGCGACAGGTTCTCCGTCAAAGGAAGCAAGCAGCCTGCAGAGATCAAGCGGTTTCCGCGAATCACGGCTGCCCCATCATGAAGCGGTGTATTGACAATAAATACATTCAACAAGAAATCTGCTGTAATCAGCCCTTCAATTCGGATTCCCGTCAAACTGATATCGTCTAACCCCATGTCACGCTCTATAACAAGAAGTGCCCCTGTTTTAGTCTTCGACAGAATTTCTATTGCTTTTACAAGCTCATTTACGACAGATTTCGCTGCTTCATTATCCAAAATGACTGACCTGCCGAAAAAACTTCCCTGCCCAATTCTCTCTAGTCCTCTGCGCAATTCAGGCTGAAAAACGATAGGCAATGCCACAAACAAAAGCGTCAATGCCTTTACGAGAAGCCAAGATACCGCATGGAATTCTAAATAACGGCATGCCATAGTCACTGCAAACAGCACAAGCAAACCTTTCACCAAGGTTATTGCACGTGTGTCCTGCAGCATTACATAAATTTTGTATAAAATAAGTGCAACAATAAAAATATCAACAACGTCAAAAAGAGTAATCGTTGACCAAACACCCTTAAAATGCACCGGAAAAAAAATATTTAGCTCTTCCAATTCTGTTAGCATGATAAAAAACCTCACAAAATCCCATTATTTATATTCTTCTCCGTCAATAAAATGAAATCCTTGTGACTTCTAAAATTTTTTACTGCTAATTGTTGAAAAAACTCCCTGAAACCATGCTTGATTTCAGGGAGAAAAACATTACTTGATTTTATGGATCCAACCTTCCGGAGCTTCCACCATTCCCAACTGAATGCCCGTAAGAGTTTCATACAGCTTCTGCGTAACAGGTCCCATTTTTTCCATGCCGCTGGAGAAACAAATTTCCTTGCCATGGTCAACGACCTTGCCTACTGGTGAGATAACTGCCGCAGTTCCGCAAAGACCGCACTCAGCAAAATCAGAAACCTCAGAAAGCTTGACTTTCCTTTCGGTAACCTTGAGTCCCAAACGATTCTCTGCAAGATAAGCAAGAGAACGACGGGTTATCGACGGCAAAATAGAATCCGATTTTGGAATAACGATCTCATTCTCCTTTGTAACAAAGAGGAAGTTCGCTCCACCAGTCTCCTCAACGTAGGTACGCGTTGCAGAGTCAAGAAACATATTTTCATCATAGCCATTCTTATGTGCTTCTACATAAGGGTGAAGGCTCATCGCATAATTCAAACCAGCTTTAATATGTCCTGTACCAAACGGAGCAGCCCTGTCAAAATCACTGACACAAAGAGTGATTGGCTTTGCTCCGCCCTTGAAATATGGTCCCACCGGCGTGCAGAAAATACGGAACTGATACTCCTCTGCCGGCTTTACACCTATAACAGGAGAGGAAGCAAACATATACGGACGAAGATACAAGGAAGCTCCTGTTCCATAAGGAGGAACCCAATCCTCATTCGCTGCCACGACCATTTCTACTGCCTCAATAAACCTCTCCTTCGGGAAAGGCGGCATCTCCATGCGAACTGCCGAACCTTCCATGCGTTCCGCATTGAGATCCGGACGGAAAGTAACAATACTCCCATCTTTCGTTGTATAAGCTTTCAACCCTTCGAAGATTTCCTGACAATACTGCAAAATACCAGCACATTCATTCAACACAATGCTGGCATTATCAGTAAGCTCTCCATCCTCCCACTTGCCATTTTTATAATTCGCAACAAACCGCTGCGGAGTCTGACGATAACTGAAACCAATGCTTGACCAATCCAAATCAACTTTGCTCATAAAAATGCACCTCTCTTGGTATTTAACGCCGAGCCGCCGCTATGGCGCTGGACGATACAGCAACTTTATTGTATGCCTGCCATGATACAACTGTCAAGCACAGTTTAAAGATTTTGTGAATTTTTGAAACCATATTGCAAAAAAGTATCCCACGAAAATACTTTTATTTTCTTTGAAAAGCTTGCATTTTCCTTAAAGCTTCCTGTGCTGCCGGAAGCATATCCAACACATCTCCTGACAATAAACCGTTTCCAAATTTAGAATACGCCATATCTCCAGCAAGCCCGTGTAAATAAACTCCTAAAAGTGCCGCATTTTCAATACCAACCTGCTTTACTAATCCTGCAATCGTCCCTGCCAGCACATCACCGCAGCCAGCGGTTGCCATTCCTGCGTTTCCTTTTGTTGTAAAATACACACTTCCATCTGGAAATGCTGCAATCGTACGATCACTCTTAACCACAAAAACAGCCCGATACTCCATAGCAGCTTCCTTAGAAAAAGCCACTAGGGATTCCTTCAATTCCGGAATGGGTATATCTAAAATACCTGCCATTTCCCCAAGATGCGGTGTAAGAATTGGTATTTGCTTAAACTCCCTTAAAAGCTTCAAATGCCCACGAAATGCAAAGATTCCATCCGCATCCAGCACAACAGGCTGTACCAACTCAACAGACAGCTTTCGCACAAGCTCACATGTTTCATTCTTGCGTCCAATTCCCGGCCCTATCAATACCGTATCACTTTCTCTTGCCAGATCCCGTAACTGCTCCAACGCTCGGATTCCATTAAAGCAGCCTTCCTCTTCCTCACAAACGCCTCGAACCATAACTTCCGGCCGTTGATTTCCCATAAATGCAAGCAAGCTTTTGGGAACAGCCAAACTGGATATTCCAGCTCCTGCCCGCAACACTGCCGAAGAAGACAAGACAGCAGCCCCCGTCATTCCTTGAGAGCCTGCAGCGACAAAAACTTTTCCGCAGGTTCCCTTATGCACATCTCTGCTTCGAGCAAGATAAAGCTTTTTTGCCAAGCTGTCATCCAGCAAGGATAGCTTCAAACGGCTATCCTCCAATAACATACTGGGAATACCAATAGCATCTACCTGTAAAATACCAACATGCTCAACCCCGGGATAAAGATAATGCCCTGGCTTTGGAAGCCCCAGCGCTAAAGTCATCGCTGCACAAACAGCTTCACTATTTATCCTCCCCGTGTCAGCCTCAACACCAGTCGGGATATCGATTGCCAGCACAGGCTTCTCCGATGCATTGACCGCATGGACGATATTCCTCACCGAATCCCGCAACATCCCCCGAAATCCTGTGCCTATCATGCCATCAATGATTCCATCAGAAAACCTTGCTAATACGATACGAAGATGTTCCACATCCGCCTCCTCTAAAATCTGCTTGATTGCAACACCCATTCGTTCCAATATCCTGTAATTTATTTCCGTTGCTGAAGTTCTATGCTCCAAATCTCCCACAAAATATACCTTCAGCTTGGCGCCATAATTCAGCAAATGCCTTGCTGCAACAAAAGCATCCCCACCATTATTTCCGGAGCCTGCTAAAACCGTGATCTCTTTCCCTTGCACTTCTTTCAAAAGAAGCTTCATGGCTTGTGCAGACTGATGTCCTGCATTTTCCATCAGCACCATCTCTGAAATCCCGTATACATCCGCAGATTCCCTGTCAATTCTTTTCATTTCCTCGCTCAAAGAAATTTTCATTCCACACCCTCCATGACACATTGCGCTGTCGCATATTCTTGTGCATGACTCAAGGAAATATGCACCTTACATATTCCTCGTTTTTCTGCCAATTCTTTGTAAAAACCATATAAAAAAACTACAGGACACCCTTTTTCATCTGGCAAAATTTCTACATCAAGCAGGCTTCCTCCAGAAAGACCTGTTCCAAAAGCTTTCAGCACAGCTTCCTTTCCTGAAAATCTTGCAGCGAATGAGGCAGCTGCCTGTGCGCCTCGTCCTTCACAATACGACCGCTCTTTTTCCGTATAAACACGTTCACGGAATTTTTCATTCTTTATTGCTTTGCGAACACGAACGATCTCAACGATATCTGTTCCAATTCCAACGATCATAATCTGCTCCTATCATTCAAAAAGCCGGCATAACTGCCGGCTTTTCTTACCATTATCGATTCTTAGCTCTTAGCACTAGCTTGTTTTGCTTTTCGCTCTGCTTCGTGTACATCAAAATGCCGGCTTCTTGCAATCAGCACCTCAACACGACGATTTTTGCTTTTTCCTTCTACAGTAGAATTATCTGCCATTGGACGATATTCACTGTAACCAACGGCACTAAAACGTGCAGGATTCAGCTTCGGATTTAATGCCAATAAAAACTTCATAAAATTTAAGGCACGCTGTGAGCTAAGTTCCCAGTTCGAAGGATACTGCGGTGTATTGATTGGAACATTATCGGTATGGCCGGAGATCATGACACGTTGCGACATCGTCCCTAAAAGCCCTGCTACAACAGGCCCTATCTTTTGTGAATCGCCTACCAACTCTGCAGAACCAGATGGGAACAACGCACGCTCTTTGATACGGATCATCAATCCATCATCTTGCAGCTCCGTACTCAACTCATCTTTTAAATTATTTTGGTCAATATATTCATCTAATTGCCTTTTGATGGCCTCCATCTGTTGGCTTTCCTGAATATAAGCCGCATTTCCGGCATCCTCTTCCGCAGGAATTTCTGCCATACGGCCTTCATTCGGTCCCATCTTGTCAAAGAAAGACGGACCGCCCATGTTAAATGCCGCTGTAAATGCTTGAGCCAGCTGCGTTACCTTCGTCTCATCTGTCTGCGAAATAGCAAACAAGCAAATGAACAGTGCCAAAAGCAAAGTCATAAGGTCAGAATATGGCAACAGCCAAGCCTCACTGGCTTCCTCCTCATGCGGCTTACTACGTTTCTTTTTTGCCATACCACATTACTCCTTCTTCAAGCCTTCACGGGCACTCTGCGGAATAAATACCATCAGCTTCGCCTCAATTGCCGTTGGCGAATCACCTGCCTGCAAGGAAAGTATTCCTTCTATGATCATCCGCTTCTCGCTCACCTCTGCCTCAGACATAACCTTCAGCTTATTAGCAAATGGAAGCCAAAGAACGTATCCCGTAAAGATACCCAGAATCGTTGCGATAAATGCTGCTGCAATCGAATGGCCCAGCTTGTCGATATCGTTCAAGTTACCAAGTGCCGCAATCAATCCAACCACGGCGCCAAGAACGCCCAACGTCGGTGCATACGTTCCAGCCTGTGAAAACATGGATCTAGCCTCCGTATGCCTCTCCTGCATGACAGAAAGCTCTGCATCCAAAACGTCACTTACAAAATCTGGATCCATACCATCAATAACCATACCTAAGCCGCCGCGAAAAAACGGATCATCAATTTCCTGCACCTTATTTTCCAGAGCCAAGATCCCCTCACGGCGGGCAATCTGGGAAAGCTCAATAAAAAGCTTCAGCAACTCTGCTTTTTCATGTGTTGGAGGTTTTTGAAATGTCTTTTTAATCAAATTAGGAAAGTTCTTCATTTGCTCCATCTTGAAACCGATGAACAAGCAAGAAAATGTACCTCCAATGATGATCAAGAATGCAGCTGGGTTATTAAGTGAAGACAGCGGTGCTCCCTTCAAGACCATTCCTACGAAAATGGATATGATACCCATGCCTATTCCTATAGCTGTTGATATTTCCAATTCAACAAACCCCCTTACGATTTCTCATACCTCTTATTATTCCATAAAACAAAAAAAATTCCTAGTACAAATACATACTTTTTCATGATAATTTTTTCCTATTATATCATATATTTACAAAAACCATGATATAATTATATAAAATAAATTTTACTTATGATAACCTTTGAAAATTCATTGTATTCAGATTGTTTCGGTTTTTCGCAAAATGAAACCAAACGTACAGGAAATATTGGCAGTCCTTCCGAGCATTTTGTGAAATATGGCAAAAAAGAGCAAGCAGAAGGGCAAAAGAATTTATAGAGATGCCCTTGTTCCAAAGGAGGATACTATTATGGAATTAAGACAGCTTGAGTACTTCCAAATGGCTAGTCGACTGCGAAACATTACTCGAGCAGCAGAACAGCTGCACGTTTCACAGCCTAATATCACCGTGGCAATCAAAAAACTGGAAACCGAGCTCGGTATCCAACTGTTTGACCGCAGCCAAAAGCAGCTGTCGCTCACCCCAGAAGGCGCGGTCTTTCTTAATCGCATCGAACTGGCACTCAGAAACATTCAAGATGCGGTTCTTGAAGTGAATGATTACAAGCAATTACAAAAAGGAAGCATAAAAATCGGTATCCCACCAATGATCGGAGCTTATCTATTTCCTAAAATTTTTTCTGGCTTTCGTCATCATTATTCATTGCTTGACATTTACCTCTACGAAGAAGGTTCTATGAGCATACGAGAGCAAGTAGAGCGCAATGAACTTGATTTTGGAATTATCATCATTTCCAATGCATCCCCCAATCTCCAGCTGCTCCCTATGTCTAAAAATCAAATTGTTGCCTGCGTGCCAGAAAACAGCCCACTGGCGGAAAAAAAGGTACTGACACTCCAAGATATTGCCGTTTCGGACATCATCATGCTAAAGGAAGGCTCCTTCCTTCGCCAAATCACTCTCCAAAAAATGAAGGAGTCCTATATCCACCCAAATATCGTTCTGGAATCCAATCAAATACTGACCATTAAAGGTCTTGTGTCACAAGGAATAGGCATTGCCTTTTTGCTAGACATGGTTATCGAAAACGCCCCTGGCATCAAAGCCATCCCACTGGAAGATCCCATCTTCGTAGATGTCGGTCTTGCATGGAAAAAAGACCGTTATATTTCAAAAGCAGCCCAGTCCTTTATCGATTTTTGCCGCAACATATTAAGCAGCAATTCATACACACATCTTGTAAACTAAACGTGTGCAAAAATATCAATAATATAATTCAAGGTATTTTTTTTGGTACTTCAAGACCTTATGAACATACTCCCTTGTTTCCAGAAATGGAATCTTGTCAATATCAGAAAAATCCATATCCCAATGGTATTCCTTCATCCATTCTTTAACGTTTCCACGGCCTGCATTATACGCAGCAAGAACTAAGATCGTATTCCCCTGAAATTCTTCTTGCAATTCCGACAGGTACCAGATCCCATAACGAATATTTACCTCTGGATCACGCAAGCGTTTTGCAGAATATTCCTTATCCTCTAATCTGCCTGCTATCCATTTTGCTGTATCCGGCATCAACTGCATCAGACCAATCGCACCTCGGTGCGATTTTGCCTCATGCTTGAAATTACTCTCTGTCTTAATAACAGCGATTGCAAGATTACTGTCCACATTATAAAGTTCAGAATACGTCTTTACCTCCGCCTGATAAGGATATGGATATAAATAGCTTCTTTGCACCGAAGTAATTTGAAAAAGAAAATATAACCCAAAACTGATCAGCAAAAGGCAAAGTCCAATTACCAAGGAATAGTTCACTCGTTTTTGTGTTCGCTGCGCTTCATGCATTTCCACAAAATAACCTTCCATTCATAATAACCCTCTCCATGCAGCCTCCACCTGCTGCATCGTATGTTCCAAATCCCCCAAATTATAGATGACTACATCTGCTTTTTCCTTTTTTTCCTCTAGGGGCATCTGCGCCTTAATTCTTTGTTCAGCTTCCTGACTGGAAAAAGCATTTCTTTTCATCAAACGCACCTTTTGTATATCCGCAGATACATATACGACCCACACGGCTTCCACCATGGACTCCCAACCTGCTTCATACAAAAGAGGCACATCCAAAAACACATTTGCATTCCTGTTCCGTTTCAACGCCTCCAACCGAGATTCCATTTCAAATCGAATCATCGGATGTGCCATGGAATTCAGCCACGCCTTTTCACTTTCTGATGCGAACACCTTTTCTGCTGCCGCTCTTCGATCCAAATCGCCATTGGGCAGCAGAATCTCATTGCCGTAACGCTGCACATATGCCTGCCAAATAGGCTGATCAGGCTGAGATAACTGATACGCAATAGCATCTGCATCCAAAATCTCTGCACCAAGCTGGTGCAAATACTGTGCTACAACGCTCTTTCCACTGGCGATCCCACCTGTCAAACCGATTACATGCATACCAATACTCCTATCACTTTGCCTCTGCCCAGTCCTTTCCAACATTGATCTCGATGACCAACGGAACGGAAAGCTCTGCAATATGTTCCATAGCATCACGCAAAAGATTCGACAAAGGCTCTATTTCCTCTTGCACCACTTCAAAAACAAGCTCATCATGTACCTGCAAAAGCATACGGCTTTTAAAGCCTGCCTCCTGCATTCTCTTGAACACTGTTGCCATAGCTAATTTGATGATGTCTGCTGCTGTTCCCTGTATTGGCGTATTCATTGCCATACGCTCCGCAAGGCTTCGCTGGTTAAAATTACGGCTTCTTATTGCAGGAAGCTCCCTTTTTCTTCCAAACAACGTAGTCACATAGCCATCCTTGTGTGCCAATGCCACCATGCTGTCCAAGAACGTTTTAACACCAGGATATCTCGAAAAATATTTATTGATATAATCTGCTGCTTCATTTCTCGTAATATGCAGATCTCTTGACAGGCCATAATCGCTGATTCCATAAACAATACCGAAGTTAACGGCCTTTGCCTTCCTGCGAAGCTCTGATGACACCTCGTCCAAAGGTACATCAAAAACCTCTGCTGCCGTACATGCATGAACATCTTCATCGTGCAGAAATGCATCAATAAAATTCTTATCTTGCGACATATGAGCCAATATCCTCAACTCAATCTGTGAGTAATCGGCAGAAAGAATTCCATCATATCCAACAGAGGGCTCAAACAAGGAACGAATTTCTTTCCCTGCCTCCGTCCGGACAGGAATGTTCTGCAAATTAGGATCAGAGCTGCTCAGCCGTCCAGTAGCCGTTACTGTCTGATTGAAGCTTGTATGGACACGATGTGTTTTTTCGTTCAGCAATTCAAATAACCCATCCAGATATGTAGACTTCAGCTTTGTCCACGTCCGATAGGAAAGTATTTTTTCTATCACGGGATGCAGTCCATAAAGGTTTTCCAATACTTCCGCATTGGTAGAATATCCTGTTTTCGTCTTTTTGATTACAGGCAAATTCAATCGTTCAAATAAAATAGCTCCCAACTGCTTCGGAGAATTGATATTGAATTTTTCTCCCGTCAAAGAAAAGATCTCGTTCTCTAAAGAAAGAATCTTTTCCTGCATCTTCTCGGCTTGCAGTGACAGCCTTTCATGATTCACAAAAATTCCTGTTCGCTCCATGAAAGCCAAAACCTCCACCACAGGAAGCTCTATTTCGGCATATAAGCGATCCAGCTTTTGTTCAACCAATTTTTCCTTTAAAACATTTCCCAAATAAAAAATAGCTTTGGTTTCCCATGCCAACCGCTGCAGCGCATCATCAAATTTCTCCAACGCAAAACTAGGGAGATATTCCGACATGAGATAAGAAAGCGACCTCTCCTTCTCCTCTGGGTGAAGCAAATATGCCGCCAAAGAAATATCAAAATACGCACAAGGACAAGCAATCCCCGCATGATATAACTGCTTCACATCAAAAGTCCATACTTGCTCCATTTTCTGCAAAGCTGAAATTACTTCCCCAAACAGAGAAGAATTCTCTGCCACGAAGTAAGTTCCCTGTTCGGTTGCCAAAAATAATCGTTCCAACTGCAAAAAAGGAGTCTTTCCCTCTGTTTCAACAGACACTGCCACATGCTTCGATGCTGCAATATCTTGAATTTCCTCTCTGGAAACAAGCTCCTTATATTGCACAGAAATCGTCTTTTGCGCAGGTACAAACTCTTCAAAAGGAAGTGCATTCTCTGCTCCGCTGAAAAAAAACTCCTCGCAATGCTTCAAAACAGACTTCAAACCATACTTATGGCAAAAAGCTCTCAATTTTTCCTGATCTGGATGCACCAAAAATTTTTCAGGAAGAAAATCAACCCCTGGGACATCGCAATGAATAGTTGCTAATTTCTTGGAAAGAAATGCCTGTTCTCTATTGACGGAAAGATTTTCTTGCAATTTCTTCCCTTTTATCTCATCTACATGCTCAAATATATTTTCCAAAGACTCATATTCCAGCAGAAGCTTCGTTGCAGTTTTATTCCCAACTCCAGGAACTCCGGGAATATTGTCCGATGCGTCTCCCATCAATCCTTTCAAATCGATCAACCGCAATGGCTGCATCTGGTATTCTTCTTCAAAAGCAGTTTCATCATACAGCTTCATCTCAGAAATACCTTTTTTTGTCAGCATGACCGTCAAGCCTTTTCTTACTAATTGAAGTGCATCTCGGTCTCCAGTAACTACCATGACCTCACAATCATCGCTTACAGCCTTTGTAGCTAATGTTCCGATAAGATCATCAGCCTCATAGCCTTTCTTTTCTACAAAAGCAATGCCGCAAGACGCAGAAAAATCACGAAGCAATGGAATCTGCACCTTTAATTCTTCCGGTGTCGGCTTGCGGGTTCCTTTATAATCCGAAAACATTTCATTTCGAAAGGTTATTTTTCCCTTATCAAACGCAATAGCCAAGAAATCCGGTTTCATTTCCTTCAAAAGTTTCAAGAGCATATTGGAAAAGCCCAAAACAGCATTCGTGAATTCCCCGCTCGCCGCTGAAAGAAGCGGAAGCGCATAAAATGCCCGATACATCAAGCTGCTTCCATCCAATACCAAGAATTTCTTTTTCAAGAATTTCTCCCCCTATCACTTTGTTTGAGCAGTTCTTTGAAAATTAGGAGATTGCGGCATTTTCGTTTCCGCTGCAGAAGCCGCAGGTGCTGCCTCATTTCCACCCGTTCCATTTATCACATCCTGTTTGGGAGAAACTTCCCTTCCCTTATTGGGCAGGAAGGGATTTGTTTTGTTCGTTGTATTCAGCTGGTACACATCCCCAGCATTCAATCCTCCACTCAAATGGAACAAAGTCTCCACATCATCCGCATTGAAATAAAGCACGTCCCTTTTATTGTAGCCGATAACTTTTCCATATGGACTTTCCAAAGAGCTTTCCTCTTCATTCCATTGAACATCTAATTGCAAAGCCGATGCGATTCCAGTAACAGGAAGATACATCACGGCATCAGAAAGCACAGCTTTTCCTGAAATTCTGCTTCCATTGACCAAAATAGGATAAACCTTCCCAATATACGTAGGTTCGCCGTCCGAAGCAGAAATCTTCTCCTCAATGCTTGCATAGCTTACAAAGGATTCCACTCCATAACCCTTCAGCCATTGATCCACCAGCTCCACAGAAATTGGCTGCCAGCCATATCCATCCGGATATATATAATATGCCACCATATCGTCAGGGGATTTCTCTACGACAATACGATTATATGTAATTTCTACTGGAGTTCCCAACTCCACCAGATCAAAAAGTGCTTCCACATCACTTTCCAGCATACGAATACAACCATTCGACACATAATGCCCAATGCTGTCCGGCTTGTTTGTTCCATGAATACCATAATTCCCATACAGCAGCATCCAGCGATAGCCTAACGGATTCGATGGACCGGAAGGAATGACATTCTCTGGATCAGATGGATCCGTCCATGTCGGATTAAGATCCTTAGAACTGATTTTATAATATCCAGTTGGTGTCGGAGTCGAAGTTGTCCCTGGACCAATTGGATACATGCGGATCTTTTCATTGCCCTGATACAATGTCAGCAATCTGCTTGCTAAATTGATCACAATTTTCTTTTCTAAATCCTGCTGCCCTTGCTCCTGTTGCTCTTGCGCCGGTTGTTCTTGAGGAACTGCCGACGATGCCGTTGGTTCATTTTCATGAGCCTTCGTCTCCTCTTCAACAACTGGTGTTTCCTTTAACTCCAAGGAAGCTGAAGGAAGCCCTTCCCTTGAATGGGGCGTAGAACCGTCCAGAAATTCCTCATAATTACCAGCTGCCATAACATTTCCTGCCAAGAGTCCCATCATCAAGAACGCCCCAAGCAGTCTAACCATAACCTTCCCCAACATATGCAAAACCCTTCTCTTCTATGAATTTCAAAAATCTAAAACCCATCATACCATTATCAAACTTCATTTGCAATGGATTATAACGCCATTGTTCAAGAAAATGCCATAAGCATTTTCCCTCCAATTTGCGTTTTAAAGAAGCGAAGATATGACCGCCTCTTGTTTACTCTATAAGGCAGCCGCTGCCTATGGAGATGATAGATATCTGTGCTGAGCTATGGGGCAGCAAAAAAACTTCATTTCAAAAAGTTAATCTCCAACTAAAAAAATACTGCAGTCATGAAATCTAATCCACCACTGCAGTATCATACAAAGTATTTCACATCATTCAATGACACAGTTCTATTTGCCATGCAATCTGTTTTCTTAATTCGTCAGGCTCCGAATGGGGGCTGGGATACGTCCGCCACGTGCTATGAATGCCTCGGAGCTATATTGACGTTTGACAGGAACGATTGGGCAATACCCCAAAAGTCCGCCAAATTCCACGACATCTCCTACCTTCTTTCCCGGAACAGGAATAATTCGGACTGCCGTTGTCTTGTTATTGACCATCCCTATAACTGCTTCATCTGCTATAATTCCAGAAATCGTAGCTGCAGAAACATCTCCTTCTACCGCAATCATATCGAGACCAACGGAACAAACACAAGTCATGGCTTCTAATTTCTCAATAGAGAGACTGCCTTCCTTGATTGCATTGATCATACCTTCATCTTCACTCACAGGAATAAATGCCCCAGAAAGTCCGCCAACATGCGAGGATGCCATCAAACCGCCTTTCTTGACTGCATCATTGAGGAGCGCCAAGGCTGCTGTCGTTCCAGGTGCGCCGCAATTGGAAATTCCCATTTCCTCAATGATACGCGCTACGCTATCTCCAACCGCTGGTGTTGGTGCAAGGGACAGATCTATGATGCCAAACGGCACGCCTAAACGTCTGGATGCCTCACGTGCGACCAGTTGTCCGACACGTGTAATCTTAAACGCCGTCTTTTTTATAGTTTCTGCTATTTCGGTAAAATCAGCGCCCTTCAGCCCTTCCAAAGCATGCTTTACAACACCTGGACCGCTAACCCCCACACTGACTACCTTCTCAGCTTCACTGACCCCATGAAATGCACCTGCCATAAAAGGATTATCTCCCGGAGCATTGCAGAATACCACAAGCTTTCCACAACCAAGTGCCTGCTGATCTCTAGTCAATTCTGCCGTCCGCTTGATAATTTCTCCCATTTCACGAACGCAGTCCATATTGATGCCGGCCTTCGTAGAACCAAGATTGACGGAGGAACAAACCACATCCGTAGACGCAAGTGCTTGGGGAATAGAATCAATGAGAATACGATCTCCATTGGTAAATCCCTTTTCTACCAGTGCCGAAAAACCGCCAATGAAATTTACGCCAACTTCCTTGGCTGCTTTGTCCATAGTCTCAGCGACAGGAACATAACTATCTGTCTTGCAGGCATCGGCTGCAATGGCAATCGGAGTAACAGAAATACGCTTATGAATAATAGGAATTCCATATTCCGCTTCGATTTCTTCCCCTGTCTTCACCAAAAACTCTGCCGATGTCGTAATTTTATCATAAATATTTTGGCAAAACTTATTTATGTTTGGATGTGCACAATCCCGAAGAGAAATTCCCATCGTTATCGTTCGGACATCCAGCTTGTTTTCCGTAATCATACGGTTGGTTTCCAAAATATCATCAATCGTTATCACTGGAACATCCCCCTAACATCAAATACTGTGCATGACATTAAAGATATCTTCATGCTGGGCTTTGATCTGAACATTGATCTCATCGCCGCGTTCCTTGAGAACCTTCTGCAATTCCAGCAATTTCATCTTGCTTTCACTTAATTCCGCAATAAGGATCATATTAAAAAAACCATCCATGATATTCTGATTGATGCTCAGGATATTTACATTGTTTTCTGCAAGAATCTGCGACACAGTTGCTATAATACCTACGCGATCCTTTCCCACGACTGTTACTACAAGCTTCATTTCAATATCCTCCTGCCTCTGATAGCAATATCAAATAATTTTTTCACCATGATATACTTCGCCGCCAATATCTGGCTTGACCCCGTATTCGATGGCCCATTCCGATTTATATTTAATTGCCTGTGCATGAATGCTTTTTACTCGATCATGCTCACGAACCACTTTTCCCGGAACTCCGACGACCAGGGAATTGGGCGGAATCACATCATTTTCCCTGACCAACGCACCAGCTGCAATGATCGAACCATGTCCAATTTTTGCCCCAGTCAAAACTGTAGCATTCATTCCGACCAGCACATGGTCTTCAATCTCACAGCCATGAATCACTGCACCATGCCCAATCGTCACATAATCCCCAATAATACATGGATAATCATCTGCAACATGGAGGCATGTCAGATCCTGAACATTAGAACACTCTCCTACGGAAATATAATTGACATCGCCGCGTGCCACTACTCCGGGCCAAAGGCTTGCATACTTGCCAACGCGAACATCTCCCGACAAAAAAACCTGCGGTGCAACAAATGCTTCCTCATCAATTTGCGGGCTAATACCATGAAATTCATTGCTTTTGAGCGTATACATCGTCATCATCCATTCTGTATTCAAATAAAATTATTTCCGATACTCTTCCGCTAATTTTTTGAAAAGCGGAAGTGAACGTTCTATCGTTTCCGTCTTTGTGCAATATGCCAGCCGGAAATGCCCCGGGCAGCCAAAATCCGCACCAGGAACAAGCAGCAGATCGTACTTCTTTGCTCGTTCACAAAATGCATAATCATCATCTTCCAAGGATTGTGGGAAGAGATAAAAGGCTCCCTGCGGCTTCACGCAGGAAAAACCTGCTTCCATCAAGCCATTATATATCATCTGCGCATTTTTTACATAAGTACTGATATCGGATGGCATATCGGCACAGCGCCCTACCACCAGCTGCCAAAGCGATGGTGCATTTACATGCGTAAGAACACGAGCCGCTCCAGCAATCGCAGGATATATTTTTTCAAAACCGTCTACTTCGTCAGGAACTACAATATAACCAATACGCTCTCCCGGCAAGGAAAATGACTTACTGTAAGAATAACAAACTAAGGTGTTGGAATAATAGTTTGGAATATATGGAACCATGTAGTTTTCAAATGCGATTTCCCGATAAGGCTCATCGGAAATAATAAAAATCGGATGCCCATATTCCTTTTCCTTAAGTTTGAGTATCTCTGCCAGTTTCTTGATCGTTGCCTCCGAATAGACAGCACCGCTTGGATTATTGGGCGAATTGACAATAACCGCTTTCGTATGTGCGGAGATCCTCTTCTCAAATTCATCAAAATTAATTTGAAAATCATCTATCTTGGCTGGAACCACAACCAATTTTGCACCAACCGATTCTACAAAGCAGCGATATTCCGGGAAAAAAGGAGCAAAAGCGATAAACTCATCATCAGCTTCTGTCAGAGCCTTGAAACAAATCGTAATAGATGCTGCCGCTCCTGCTGTCATAAACAAATTTTTTGCAGAAAAGCTGGTCCCAAAGCGTCGATTGATACTTTTTGCGATACTTTCACGAACCTCTGGATTACCTGGTGCAATCGTATATCCATGAATTGCACTGGGCTCCATTTCTTCTAAGATATTGATTGCTGTTCTCTTAATAAAATCAGGGGTTGGGATATTGGGGTTGCCAAGACTAAAGTCAAAAATATTTTCTTCCCCAACTTCCGCCGCACGTTTGCGCCCAAATTCAAAAATCGTGCGAATTGTTGATTTGCGAGAACCTAGCTCATACATTTTTTCTGAAACCATTTCAAAGACTCCTTTTTGCATATTTCCATAATTTAGTTGATAAAACATCTTTCATGTAAAATATTTCATACTTCTCTTTTTCCACTCTTTTTTGGTATAAAGCAGCACTTTCTCCCGAATCCCAGCCAATTCTTCCAGTTCACAAACAACAGCTTCGCAATCCCCCTTGGATCTCCCATGGATCATGGTATAAAGATTGTACTGCCAATCGGGATACACATTGCGGCTATAGCAATGCGAAACAGCAGGATGCTTGCACATGACCATAGCAACATCATCCAAACGCTCAAAAGGAACGCTCCATGCACAAAGCACATTAGAAGAAAAACCTGCATTTCTATGGCAAAGAACCGCTCCCATTTTTCGGATAGAGCCTTCAGAAAAAAGCTGCTGCGTCCGTGCCAAAAACTCTTTTTCGGAAATGCCTATTTTCTCCGCTAATTCCCGATAAGGTTCTTCCGTCAGTGGAATCTCCTCTTGCAATAAGCGTATCACTGCTTTATCCACTTCGTCAAATTTTCTTTTCATGGAAGCACCTACTTTAACGCCAGCTGTACATTTATTTTATATTTTTTCTGGGATTTGAAGCTTCTCAGCTCTTCCACTCCATCCAGATTTTGGATCTCTTCCAGAATCCTTTTTTCGTCCTCAAGAGACGGTGTTAATAGTGTGAACCAAAGGTTATAACTTCCCGCACGTTCATAATTATGCGTAACTCCAGAATAATTATTGATTTTTTCTGCCACAGGACGCATGTGATCTTGTTCCACCTTCAAAGCAACAAGTGTACCCTCATAACCAAGCTGTTCCGAATTAAAAAAAGCTCCCATACGTCGAATGAATCCTTCTTTTTTTAAAACGCCGATCCTCTCTATGACAAAGGATTCTTCTACCTCAAGCTTTTGGGCTAATTCTGCAAAAGGACGTGAAACGATCGGCAAGTTCTTTTGCAGCTCATTCAAAAGCTCTTTATCAAACTCCGTCAATTCCATAACATCACCCTTACGTCTGCTGCTCCGTTAAGCTCTCTGCAATGACCTCCAGCAGATCATCTCTTCCAATATTCTTCAATGAGGAATACGGCAAGATAGGAAGCTCTTGGATTCCAAGCTTCTTGCGGATCAAAGACACCTGCTTTTCCCTTGCATGTGTCCCAAGCTTATCAGCCTTTGTAGCAATTACCAAAACAGGCAAATTATTCCTAACAAGCCAATGAAGCTGTTCCACATCTGCGGGCATGGGTTCATGCCTAATGTCAACCAGCTGGCATACAAACTTCAACTGCCTTGAAGTCAGCATGTACTCTTCGATAAATTTTGCCCAGATTTTTCTCTGATCCTTCCCTGTTTTAGCATACCCATACCCCGGCAGATCTACCAAGTAGAACTCATTGCGCTCTTCATCTCTTATTTTCATGCCGATCTCATAAAAATTTATAGTCTGCGTTTTACCGGGCTGAGAAGACACCCTTGCCAAATTTTTTACGCGCGTAAGTGAATTGATCAATGAGGATTTTCCAACATTAGAACGACCTATAAATACAATTTCCGGCAATTTTTTTTCGGGATATTGATCCATTCTCACAGCAGATGCAATATAAGTTCCCTGTGTAACAACAAAAGGTTCTTTCACAATCTCACTTCCTTTTGAAAAAGGCTGTTGCGTCCACAACAGCCTCACCAGCTTTTACTTAATCAATGCAGTCTTTAAAACTTTATCTATATGCTCTACAGGAACAAAATTCAGTTTTTCACGTACCGTTTCAGGGATCTCCTCAATATCTTTTTCATTTTCCTTGGGAAGAATAATCGTATGCATACCCTCACGGTAAGCAGCCAAAACCTTCTCCTTCAACCCGCCGATAGGCAGTACGTTTCCCCGTAAGGTAACCTCCCCCGTCATGGCAACGTCACTTCGTACCTTTTTATTTGTCAATGCAGAAATCATACCCGTCACCATTGTAATTCCGGCAGATGGCCCATCTTTGGGTACAGCGCCTTCCGGAAGATGAATATGTATATCATGCTTTTCATAAAAATCATCCTTCAGGTTCAGCTTGGCGGCTTGGCTTCTCACATAGGAAAGTCCTGCTTGTGCAGATTCCTGCATAACATCACCAAGTTGTCCTGTTAAGATCAATGCACCCTTTCCGGCAAGAACAGTAACCTCTGTCAAGAGAATCTCTCCGCCGTTCTCTGTCCATGCCATTCCAGTGACCACGCCAACCTGCGGTTTTTTCTCTGCCTTGGTGCCCATAAACTTTGGTTTATCCAAAAACTCAACCAAATTTTTCTTAGTGACCTTTACCACATCAGTTTTTCCTTCAACCAACTGGCGTGCAGCCTTTCTGCAAACACGTCCTATCACTCGTTCAAGCTCTCGAACTCCAGCCTCACGGGTATATTCCGCAATGATTTTTTCCAATACCCCCGCACCAAAAGAAATATCTTTTGCCTTCAAGCCATTTTTCTCTCGCTGACGGGCAACTAAGTACCTTTTTCCAATCTCATATTTTTCCAATTCCGTATAGCTGGAAAGAGTGATGATCTCCATGCGGTCTCGAAGCGGCTTTGGAACATTAGAAAGATTATTGGCTGTAACGATCCAAAGCACCTTGGAAAGATCAAACGGCAACTCGATATAATGATCGCTAAATGTGGAATTTTGGGCAGGATCCAATACTTCCAAAAGTGCAGCAGATGGATCACCATGATAGGAGTTGTCCATCTTGTCAACCTCATCTAAAAGGAATACAGGATTTTTTGTTCCGGCATTTTTGATCCCTGTAATAATCCTTCCCGGCAACGCTCCAACATAAGTCCTTCTATGCCCGCGAATTTCTGCTTCATCATGCACACCGCCAAGAGATGCGCGGATAAACTTTCTGCCCATAGCACGGGCAACAGAACTTGCTAAAGATGTCTTGCCTACCCCCGGAGGACCAACCAAGCAAAGAATCGGTGCTTTTTTCTCTTTCGACAGCTGATAAACTGCCAAATAATCAAGAATACGATCCTTTACCTTTTCCAATCCATAATGGTCATCGTCTAATATCTTTTGAGCTTCTGCTATTTCAACGGAATCCTCTGTTGTTTTCTCCCAAGGAAGATCAATCAACCAATCCAAATAATTCCGTACCACGGTCAGTTCAGGAGACATGCTGGAGATGCTTTCCATTCGATGAATTTCTTTTTCGATAACCTTCAACACTTTATCAGGATATCCGCCCATTGAAATTTTCTTGCGATATTCCTCGATATCGGCCTCTTTTCCATCTCTGTCACCAAGTTCTTTTTGAATCGCCTTTATTTGTTCACGCAAGTAATAATCCTTCTGTATCTTTTCCATTTGCTTGCGCACACGATTGCCGATTTTCCGTTCCAATCCAAGAACTTCCATTTCGCGCATAAGAACCTCATACATTTTCTCCATGCGCGATTTGATGTCAATACAAGAAAGAATTTCCTGCTTTACTTCAAGTTTTAGGCTTAAATGACTTGCAATTAAATCGCAAAGCCTGCCCCCATCATCTAAAATTGCTACAGAAATTAGGGTTTCGGCAGGAATCTTTTTGCTCATTCGCACCCATTCTTCAAACTGATGGACAACAGCACGTGTCAAAGCTTCCATCTGCATAGAATCTTCAATGATGTCCTCATGTTCCTCGATTTCTGCTTCTGCATATTTTTCCAAATCGTGATATTCCTTGAGACAAGCCCGATGAAGACCCTCCACAAGGACACGCACGTTGCCACCCGGAAGCTTGACCAGTTGACGTACCTCTACTACTGTTCCAACATCATAAATATCGTCTTTGCTTGGTTCTTCGATTTCTGCATCTCGCTGTGCAACGGCAAATACCTTTCGCTCCAGTACCATAGCTTCTTCCAATGCAGCAATAGAACGATCCCGTCCAATATCTAGATGTATCATCATATATGGAAATACCAACATCCCACGTAATGGCAGGATAGGCAAAGAATGCAACTCTGACATATTTCTCCTCCCGATTAAATTCTGAACCTATGCAATAAGGCGCTGCCTGTAGCAACGCCTTATAACCACTTGACTATTTACGCAGATACCTCTTTGTCCTTTGCAGCTTTTTTACTCTTTTTCTTTTCAAACGTCAAAATAGGATCTCTCTTCCCCATAATGACTTCCTTCGTAACTAAGCAGGAACGCACACCTTTCTCAGACGGAACCTCATACATAACATTGCGCATGACTCCTTCAACAATAGAACGAAGTCCCCTTGCTCCCGTCTTTCTTTTCAGTGCTTCCTTTGCTATCAGTTTCAGTGCCTCATCTTCAAAAGAGAGTGCCACTCCATCCATATCCAAAAGCTTCTGGTATTGCTTAACCAATGCATTCTTTGGCTGCGACAATATATTGACCAATGCAGCCTCATCCAACAAATCAAGCGTAACAACCACAGGAAGACGTCCTATAAACTCCGGAATCAATCCACTCTTCAATAAATCCTCCGGAAGAACCTGCGACAAAATCTCACCTATATTCTGTGCTTTCTTTGACTTAATGGTAGCACCAAATCCAAGCTGCTTTTCACCTAATCGAGATTCAATAACCTTTTCGATACCATCAAATGCACCACCGCAAATAAACAGGATATTCGTCGTATCAATCTGTATCAGCTCTTGATGCGGATGCTTCCGACCTCCCTGCGGCGGCACCGAAGCCACAGTACCTTCCAAAATTTTAAGAAGTGCTTGCTGGACACCTTCTCCGGAAACATCTCTCGTGATGGACGGATTCTCAGACTTGCGGGCAATCTTATCGATTTCATCAATGTAAATGATGCCACGCTCTGCCTTCTCCACATCATAATCGGCGGCTTGAATTAACTTTAACAGGATATTCTCAACATCTTCACCAACGTAACCTGCCTCTGTCAAGGAAGTTGCATCTGCAACGGCAAACGGAACATTCAAAATCCGTGCCAAGGTCTGTGCTAAAAGAGTCTTTCCGCTGCCTGTAGGACCAATCATCAAAACATTCGACTTCTGAAGCTCAACCTCATCTGTCTTCATAGCTCCCATGTTAATTCGCTTGTAATGATTATAGACTGCAACAGACAACGTCTTTTTTGCTTCCTCCTGACCGATTACATACTGATCAAGAATAGCACGAATGTCTTTCGGCTTTGGAACATCCTTTAGTTCAATCTCGACCTCATCAATGAGCTCTTCCTCTATGATCTCATTGCAAAGCTCAATACACTCATCACAGATGTAGACACCTGGACCAGCAACAAGCTTACGAACCTGCTCTTGCGTTTTTCCACAAAAAGAACATTTCAGTTGACCTTTTTCATCGCCAAACTTCAACATGACATCACCCCTCAAGCCTTAGGCTTCGTCGTTTCCTTCTTTGTGCCACGCATAATAACTTCATCAATAAGCCCATAAGCCATTGCTTCTTCTGCAGTCATAAAATTATCGCGTTCCGTATCCGCTACAATCTTTTCCAAAGTCTGCCCAGTATGCGTTACAAGAATACTATTTCCCACGTCACGCAAGCGCTGAATTTCTCTCGCTTGAATCTGGATATCCGTAGACTGTCCTTGCGCACCGCCAAGAGGCTGATGAATCATGATACGAGCCAATGGAAGTGCAAACCGTTTTCCTTTTGCCCCTGCTGTCAAAAGAAGAGATCCCATACTAGCTGCCTGACCAATACAGATCGTCGAAACATCTGGGTTGATATACTGCATCGTATCATAGATTGCAAGCCCTGCAGTCACCACACCACCCGGACTATTGATATAAAGGTAAATATCTTTATCTGGATCTTCAGATTCCAAGAAAAGCATCTGAGCCACGATCGAGTTGGCTACATTATCATCGATCGAGCCACCCAAAATGATGATCCTATCCTTTAACAAACGGGAATAAATGTCATACGAGCGTTCGCCACGATTTGAGCGCTCTACTACCATAGGTACATAATTCATGATTCACACCCCATTATTGGAGAAACTACTTAATTTGCAATTTGATTGATAATAAACTGAGCCGTCTTCTTGCGAAGAACCGTATCCATCAATTCAGGAACACGTCCCTGCTCACGAATGATCTTCTGGACTTCCTTCGGCTTTGCACCATACGTTGCAGCCATCATAGCCACTTCTGCATCAAGATCCGAACCCTCTACCTTGATCCCCTCGACTTTAGCTACTTCCTCCAGCATGAGATCCGTTTTCACGTTCTTCTCTGCCGTTTCACGATAATCTTCCTTGAGCTTAGAAATATCCGTGCCAGTATACTGGAGATACTGCTCAAAATCCATTCCCTGCTGCTGCAAACGCATAGCCATTTCCTGAATCATGGAATTTACTCGGTTATCGATCATAACAGCTGGAATCTCTACACTAGCGTTATTCGCTGCCATCTCAATAGCAGCAGATTTCTGATCATTCTCAGCCTTGCGAACAGCATTCTCCTCGAGATTTTTCCGAATATCTGCTTTCAGCTCATCAAGCGTCTGGAACGAGCTGACCTTCTTTGCAAGCTCATCATCAAGTGCCGGAAGCTCCTTGCGCTTTATACTGCGAACCGTGCACTTAAATACGGCAGGCTTGCCAGCAAGTGCTTCAGCATGATACTCCTCTGGGAAGGTCACATGAACCTCTTTTTCTTCCCCAATCTTTGCACCAACCAGCTGATCCTCAAAGCCAGGAATAAAATTCCCGGAACCGATCTGAAGTGGGTAATCCTGACCTTCTCCGCCTTCAAAAGCCTCATCATCAACAAATCCCTTGAAATCCAATGTCGTAAAATCGCCATTTTCTACGCTGGCATCCTCAGGTGCTTTCACCATCTTTGCCTGACGATCCTGGAAATTTGCAAGCTGCTTGTCAATATCCTCATCTGTTACAGCTTCCACATTTTTTTCTATGTTCAAATTCTTGTACTCACCAAGAGTAACCTCCGGTCTCTTGGTAAAAGTAACCTTGAACACAACGTCCTTCTCACTTTCGAGAGTAACGACTTCCACCTCAGGACGGGTAACAGGAACCAAATCCTGCTGCTTCAATGCCTCGGAAAAAGCCTTTGGGTAGATCAGCTCAAACGCTTCCTGCATAACATAATCTTTTCCAACATTACGCTCCAATATTTTTCTTGGAGCTTTCCCTTTACGGAAACCTGGAATGTTCACGCGTCCTGCAATACGCTTGCAAGCACTTTCCTCAGCCTTTGCCAATTCCTCTGCTTCAACCTCAACAGTAAGTACGACCTGCTGGTTCTCTATTGTTTCTACTGATACATTCTTCATTGTATGAAATGACCTCCCGTATATCTTTTCAGTTTCCTACTGGCTCACTAAGCAACCATCCGTAATCTTATAAGCCACATACCCTACATGTTACCATAAAACACAAAAATACACAAGCCTGCCAGCAGAGTTACAGTCTTGTTCCTCCGCTTCGCTGAAAAACTGACGAAGGAAGCAACGTACTGATTGCTCACCGCTTGTTAAAATTTGGCTTCCCCCACTTACAGCAAGCTGTTGAAAAGGGGGACATCTTAGCTTCGTTATAAGATGACCACAAAGCTGCCCTAAAATTATTCCATATAAAAAGCTCTGACCAGTCAGCCAGAGCGTAACTCAAAGGTGTGATATCCACCAGCATTTATCCGTCATCATCCAACCATTCCACGGCATTTTCTTCACACCATTCTTTTGCAGCAGAAAGATACCTCTCTTGGCAAAAAGTATTCCACGCATCCTCCAAATCAAAAGCTCTGAGCTGATGGGCAAACTGCATAGAAGTTTTGCATTTTCGCAAGTCTTCCTGCTGATTCCGGTTTTCTACGGAATCCAAAAAATCCTTCTTTAAAGAAAGCTCCTCTTCATCACGCAGATTGGGAATCGATACATAATTTTCCCAATCCTCATCCACCAAAAATGCACGTTCCATATCATCCTCTTCATAAAGGACGACCTTTCCATTACGAATATCCACATATCCCTGCAGCATGTCTGATTTTTGAAAAGCCTCTGCCAGCTCATTCAATTTGATTTTCATTTGCTTTTCACCTTCCAACACAGAGTAAAGGAAGCACCGATTACTTCAAATGCAAACATCTTGGCGGCTTATTTTCTGCCAAGATGTATACAGCAACTAATCAGCACTTCCTTGAAAAAATTCTAACAAACCACTCGTTCGTCAGCAATTCCTTAATTGGGATCAAACATTTGCGTTGTAATTTCCAAAATACTGTCACGACGTTTCTTGGAATTGGCAAAATACTCATGAACTGCCTGACGATCCCGCTTTTCAATGGAATCGATCACATCACCTAAAATAACCTGAAGCTCACGAAGATTGCTGCATATTGCTTCACCATTGGTCATGCAAATATCAGCCCACATATCAGCATTAGAAGAAGCTATTCTTGTTGTATCCTTAAAACCTCCGCCAATCAATTTAATGCAGGAATCTAAATCTCCTCCACTCCGATTGAGCAATGTAACAAGCGCCGCTGCCGTCACATGCGGAACATGACTGATGACAGAAGCACATCTGTCATGCTTTGCAATATCCAAAGACGTAAAATTTGCCCTCGTGTGTTTCAGCAGATCCATCAGTCTTTCACGGGCTTCTGCAGGGGCTCCCGTATCTTCCACTATCACATAAGCTTTGTCAGCAAACAGATCCTTTTGTGCAGCCTGAACACCGCTCTTTTCACGTCCGGTCATCGGATGTCCCGCAATATAGTAGATCCCCTCAGGCAATATTTTCTGAAGCTTGTCCCAGATATACTGCTTCGTACTGCCGGCATCCGTCAGTATCGTGCCTTTCTTCAAAAATGGAAGTATTCGCTCCACCATTGGAACGATCTGCAATACCGGCGGACTTAAAAATACGATATCAGCATCTTTTACCATTCGCTCCAGATCAGGACTTGCTTCATCCACAGCTCCAAGCTCCACGGCCTTTTTCATGGACTCTTGCGTGCGGGAATATCCCGTAATGTAGATATCATCCCCCAGTTGGTCTTTCAAGGCAAGCCCCAAGGAACCACCTATCAACCCAACACCGATAATCGCCAAATGGATCCTGCTCATACCTTTTTACCCATTAGCTTTGCAATATCCCCTATTTCAGTCATCAGAAGATCAAAATTCTTTGGTGTCAGAGACTGATCGCCATCTGAGAATGCAACCTCAGGATGTGGATGGACTTCAATGATAAGCCCATCTGCACCGGCAGCAATAGCCGCCCTTGCCATAGGACGAACCATCTGCCAACGGCCAGTTCCGTGGCTTGGATCTACTACAATAGGCAGATGGGAAAGTTCCTTCACGGCTGCTACAGCACTAAGATCCAACGTATTTCTCGTAAAAGTCTCATAAGTACGAATTCCGCGTTCGCAAAGGATAACATTTGTATTTCCGCCGCTCATAATATACTCTGCAGCATTTAACCACTCACTGATCGTAGCAGAAAGCCCACGCTTCAGCATCACAGGCTTCTTTGCCTTTCCAAGTGCTTTCAGCAGCTGGAAATTCTGCATATTGCGGGCTCCTACCTGAAGAATATCCGCATACTTCTCAATAATCTCAATATCATCATGATCCACGACTTCCGTAACGACCTTCAAACCAAATTCATCTGCCGTGGAACGAAGCATTTTCAGTCCTTCCTCAGCCAAACCCTGAAAATCATAAGGCGATGTACGAGGCTTGAATGCTCCCCCCCTCAAAAACTGTGCTCCGCTTTCTTTTACGCATTTAGCAGCCTCACGTAATTGCTCCAGACTTTCCACTGCGCAAGGGCCAGCCATAACTGCTAAATTTTCTCCGCCGATCTTCACTCCGTCAACATCAACCACGGTATCCATAGGCTGAAAATCACGGCTGACAAGCTTGTATTTTTCTGTAATGCGAACGGTCTTCTCTACACCGTCCATCATATTCATTTCCAGTTGGGCGATCTTCTTCTTTTCACCAATGACTCCTACGATCGTGCGATCCTCGCCTTCCGACAAATGGACCCGCAACCCCATACGTTCAATTTTTTCCTGCACCTTTTTCAAATTTTCTTTCGTAGCATTTTGTGCCATTACAACAATCATATAGAATCCTCCAAACAATTTAAAAATCAAGCGGTATACAAAAACCCGTCCCAATAGAGGGACGAGTGCTAAGCTTTTTCAACGGATGCCCTCTCAACTATACATGATTCGTCCAGCACCATAGCAATTTCATCGCAATTTGGAAATTTAGGGCACTCAATACAATCCTTCCAAACCTTATGGGGAAGTTCGTTTTTTGTGATTGTCTTAAAACCGATCGTCTGAAAGAATCCCGGCTTGTAAGTCAATGTAAAAAACTTTTTAACACCAATTTCCCTGCCTTCCTCCAAAAGACGACGCACGATCATGGAACCAATTCCTTGACGAACCACTTTAGGCGAAATCGCCATGGTACGAACCTCTGCCAGTGCGTCCCAAATAATATGCAAAGCACCCACACCGACTACCTTGCCATCATCATCCTCTGCAACGATCATCTCACGCAAGGTCTCATACAGCGTATTCCGGGAACGTGCCAGCATAATACCGTCATTAGCATAGTCCATAATGAGTGCATATATATCTTCCACATCATCAAATGTCGGTTTTCTATATTTCATTATTCCTACCACCTTTTCCGCATGATCATACACCAACTAACGATCCATCCCCCAAATGCTCCCATCACTTGGGCTAACACATTCCAACCTTGGCATCATCCATAAGCCACAAAGACTCTCACCCTTATTTATTTCTGGATCAAGTTATCCATTCGTTTGACTGGACCGCTCAGATCCATGTGACCAGCAAGCGTTTCCAAAGTTTTTCCATCGATCAAAATCTGTACAGACTTTATTTCGGGGAACTCCGTCAGAGTATTTACCAGCGAAGCTATCAACAGTGTCTCTCCTGTGGAACCTCCAACAAAATCCTTTTTTAAACTGCTGTTAAAATTCACTTTTGCGATCCCATTAGCTACTTCTATACCAAGCAAGCGTGCGGTTTTAGGAAAAATAGTCACTAACGCCTTATCATCCGTCCCTTCCAATAACGAATTTACTGCTGAAGCATACTCGCCACCCTTTTCAGCTTCTGCACTGCGTTTCACAGCCACAAGCTTTGTGCCATCGCTATTCGGATAATATACCTTAAAAGTATATTCTTTTTTCTTCTGGACATTGCTTCCAGCATCTGCGGAAGAAGCAGACGGAACAGAGGAAGATACAGACTGCTGGTTTTGGTTCTCCTTTTCGCCCTGTGGGTCGCATCCCGACACCAAAAGTGATACAAGCAACATCAAAACCCCAAAAAATATTCTCATTCTATTCATGCAAAAGTTCATCTCCCCTTACCATGCTGCAAAACTGCACTGCTTCATTGAAAATACCTGCCAAGAGCATTCGCTATTGCAAATGCCAATCTGTCTTGATATTCATCGTCATCCAGATAAGCTTCTTCCTCGTAATTGGTAACAAAACCAAGCTCCAGCAACGAGGCCGGCATACGGGAATGCTTTAACACATAAAAATTCGCTGTCTTAATGCCTCGATTAAAAAGCCCGCCAAATTCTGCCAGTTCATCATTCAAAAAAGTCGCAAGCTTCCTCCCCCGATAAGAGTTCCCATAATAATATGTCTCCATACCATGTGCATTCGCATTGGAAAAGGCATTGCAATGTATACTAACGAAAACCTCAGCTTTCCTTGCACGTTCAGCAACATTTACCCGTGCTTGCAATTCTTGCCGATCCGTCGCATTGACACCATAAACATCACGATCTGTTTCCCGTGTCATGATAACGTTTGCCCCGGATTTCTCCAACAATTCTTTGGTTTTCATGGCAACAGCCAGCACAACGTCCTTTTCTTTCACCCCATGGGGACCGATTGCACCTGAATCACTGCCTCCATGGCCTGGATCAAGGACAATGGAATGACCCTCTACACCATAGACCTTCTGCTTGAACAACGAAGGGTAAATGTCAATAACTAAACGATATGGCTTTTTTGCCTTTTTGTCTGCATCTGCTGTGTATACCTTGCAGTTCTCATCTATCACTGCATTTTTCGTTAAAACTGTCACAACCGTATGCTTTTTTTCTGGTTCTTCTATCTTTACACCAGATGCCAATTCATATTCTAAGGGAATATCTTTTTTCTGTTTTCCAGCTTTCGTATTTTCAAGATGTATGACAAGCTGATCCTCCGTTACTTCATCTTCACGGATATTATATTCTAGGTCCTTTCGATTCATTCCGATCTCTATTCGGAGAAATTCCTGTCCATCTTCCTGAACCATTGATGCCTGAAAAGAATTCAGCTTATGCACCGGTTTCCCCGCAAAAGCTGCCGGAATAGCTGCCATCATGAAAAGTGCCGTCAACAACAAAAGAAAAAAAAGTTTACGAACCAAAAAGAATACCTCCATATATGAAAAACTAAGTGCAGCCGCTCAATCTCTTTGCCCGTGGAGAAGCTCCATTGCCTCGTTTTCCGCTTGTTCCGTAGTTTCCTCATCCAAGAAAATATTTATTTTCAAATAAACACCCTCCTCTGCTCCCTCTGGCAGAAAGCAGCTAGGAAAAACTACCTTTTTCATTTCATCTCCCAGAAGAAGAACTGCCTTGTCTTCTTCCAAACGATCAAGATATGCTGAAATCATTTTTTCTCCCCCGTAACCTTATAAGTCTTTCCATCGGTCGTAATCGTGACAGTCCCATCTTCATCGGTACGATATATCTTGCAGGAAACCTTTTGGTACTGCTTTAATGTCGGAGCGTGAGGGTGTCCATAATCATTCCCTGTACCGCAGGAAATAATACCGACCTCTGGCTCAACCGCCTGCAAAAACTTTGCACTGGAAGATGTCTTGCTCCCATGGTGCGGAACCTTAATCACCTTACATTTCAGATCCTTTGCAAAGGATTTCAATTCCTGAGCTTCTGTCTCTTTCTCTGCATCCCCAGTAAAGAGCATAGTGAACTCACCAAAGGTCAGCTTCCCTACAACAGACTCATTGTTGGGATCATGCTTATCTCCTTTTTTTTGCCCATTCTTCACCATCTCGTCTGTCGGGCTGAATACGAAAAAGCTCGCCTGATCTCCAAAATCCAAGCGATCCCCAGCTTTTAATGCATGAAGCTTGATTCCTTTTTCCTTGAGCAGCTTCATATAATCTAGATAATACTTGGAAGTTGCAGGCATACCATTGTCATAGACCTCTTTGACAGAAAACTCTGTCAGAAGAACCTCCATGCCTCCAATATGATCTGCATGGGGATGCGTTAAAATGACTTTGTCCAATGCTTCTACATTCGCTTTTTTTAATTCTTTCCGCAACTTGTCCCGTTCATCCTCATCACTGGTATCTACCAATACCAGTTGCTTTCCGGTTTGAACAAGAATCGCATCTCCCTGCCCTACATCAAGAACCTTTACCGTTAGATTTTTCGTTGCTCCGCCGCATCCAGCAAACAAGCAAAGAGATACGGCAATCATGCAAAGTATCAAAATCGCTTTTTTCATAATAACCTCCTAACCTCAACCATCATGGTGCATGTTCCGATAAATAAGAAATAAACGCACAACAAACAACACCAACCAAATCGCAAATGTAATCAAATAGATTATATCAACGGTCGTAAGAGCATTCATATCCATTTCTATCAGGATCCAAACTGCCATAATAAAAATCAACCAATCGATCTTATTGACAGATTGCAATACTTGCTTCATAAGCTATCCTCCATACAACAATAAACTGCAGCTCACCCTTCATACCTTGGACGATCCCATTCCAGCTCCTTGACATCAGCGGCCGCACGCTGCTTGATCTCATTGACACATTCTTCCACGTCCTTGCTTGCCCCCTGAAAATCTGCCGTTTCGCATCGATAGGAAGCCGCTCTGGCATTGAAATCCTCTACCATCTCCGTAAACTCACGAACAGCCGCCTCATTATCATGGTGGATCATGGATTTCATCTCATCCATACGGATCTCCATCACTAAGATCCATCGCACCTGGCTCCTGTTCAGCATATGATTCTTTCCAACCGGAGGTTTTGACAATTTAAAAGGAAGTTCCATAGAATCTCGAATCTCATCAGCTGTCATGTGGCAACAATTCCACGAATCCACAACATCCAAAGCAATCGGACGAAAAAGCATGACAAAAATGGAAAGTATGATTACCATCAACAGCCATTCAAAACTTCGTTTTTGATTGATCTGCATTTTTATTTACACGCAATACACTTCGATTGCTTTTGGAATCGTTTCCACCCGAATCGGAAGCAAGGGACCAATTTCCCCGTCCAAATCACTCTGTACCGCATCGGAGGAAATGACCGTAAAATTCTTTGCCTGAACATGAAGCACAGCTTTTTTTTCATCTACAGGCTTTCCTGCAAAAAGGTCTGCTGTCAGCTTCATCAAATCCGCAGGGCTGCACTTTTTCACTGCCAAAAAGTCTAACATGCCGTCATCTACGCTTGCCGCTTGCATGACATTCTTCATGCTGCCTACCACAGAGCTATTCGTAATGATAAATAAAAATGCCTCCATCTCATATTCCTTGCCATCTGCCTGAAGCTTGAGCGGCATAGTACGAAGCTTGGGAATCTCACCAATTCCTTTCAAGTAGTATGCCATCTTTCCCATAGCATTTTTTAGTCTGGCATCTACCTCATGCGCAATGGAGGTCATCATGCCGCCGCTTGCCACATTGATAAAATATTCCTCACCAACAAGCCCCAGATCCACCCAACGAGTTTTTCCCTCAGCAATGCAGTCAAAATACTTCTCCATGTCCTCATTGATTTTCAAATAAGAGGCAAAATCATTGGACGTACCGCTGCCAATAATAGCAACTGGCAGGCGAAGACTCGCTTTCACCAAAAGATTCACGACCTCATGAAGCGTACCATCTCCGCCGGCAGCCACCACCCCGTCCGGCTGGACTTCACGGACAAAGGATTCAAATACGCCCGTATTGTCTTTTCTTGTCCGATAAGGAACCAACATGCAGTCACGCTTTTGGAATTCCTCAATGATCCAATCCAGTTTTTTCTTGAACGTTGCATGCCCAGAAACCGGATTATACGCAAGAACGAATCGCTTCATCAATGTCCCTCCTGACGCTCCTTAAAAACGCCTATACGGCGCATCAGCTTAATAAACATGCGTCCAATCATCGGAATCCGCTGAATATCCTCTTCCTTGATTCCGCCAACCAGTATCATAGCAAAAATATAGACGGCACAGCCAAAGAATACGGCCCCAAAGGTAGAAAATACGCCGCTTTCAAAATAACTTAACGTAATGTCATAGAAAAACTTGACACCGACTGCCATGATCACTGCCGAAATCACGGTCTTGAAAAACTGCGGCATTTCCATGCGGTATCCCGTATAACGATAGATAAAGTACAAATTGATAAAAGCAGCGACACCCATATCAGCCGCCGTTGCCCATGCGGCACCCATAATGCCAAGTGCCGGTATCGCCGTAAGCACCCAGTTCAAACCGACCTTGGCAGCTGCAGCAAGAACCATGTTGATCATAGGAATCTTCGTATGTCCCAAGCCCTGCAATACAGCCGTTGATACCTGATGCAGCCCAAGAAGCACAATACTGACTGCCGAGATCATAACCGCCGGACCTGCTCCAGGCGCATTATAGATCAAGGAAGATATCGGCGTTGCCAACACAAAGACGACGACAAAAGCAGGAAAGCAGACAAAATTGGAAATGCGTACCGAGGACGCAATCTGCCCATAAACCCTCTCCTTCTGTTTCAATGCTCTTGCCTCTGAAATTACAGGCACAATGCTCATCGCCATCGAAGCGGTAAGTATCGTTGCAAGATTTACCAAAGGGACTGCCATACCTGTCAAGTAGCCAAAAAGCTCCGTTGCCTGATTGACCGTATAGCCTGCAACCTCCAAACGCTGCGGCACGATCATCAAGTCTAAATTGGAAACCACAGGGAGCATGATACTTGCCGCTGAAACCGGCAGGGAAAGTGCAAAGATCCGCTTAATGATCTGCCACTTGGTCTCATGCTCCGTTTCTGGCACAGGCTTCAGATCCCGCCCATAATCACGCTCAATATCCCTATCCAGTTTGATATGGAAATAAACCAATACAATAAGCCCCGTCACAGCGCCTGCAAGAGCACCCAAACTAGCACCTGCCGAAGCGTATTCCAATCCCCAAGGAAGCCACAGATCTGCAAGCACGATCATGACTACCACACGGAAGATCTGCTCCACAATTTGCGAAACAGCCGTTGGTGTCATTCTCTGCCACCCCTGCAAGTAACCACGGGAGCTTGCCAAAAATGTCACAAAGAATACGGTAGGGGCAAGAGCCACCATCGAAAGATACGCTCTGGAATCTCGAATAAAATGCCAGTCGATCAACCATTGTGCACCAAAATAGGTCAGCAATGAAAAAACAATGCCCGTTACCAGCATCAGCATCATGGAAACACGAAAGACACGCTTTGCTCCGCAAATGTCCTTGAGTGCTACACGCTCTGCCGTAATAATGGAAATCGCCACAGGCACACCCGCCTGCGAAACCGTCATGGCAAAGAAATAAATAGGAAATGCCATCTGGTAAAGACCGATACCTTCACCGCCAAGAATACGGGAAACAAAAATCCAATTAAGCGAACCAATTACCTTGACCACGAATCCCGCAACCGTAAGAATCAAGGTTCCCTTCAGAAATGACTCGCCCTTACTAGATTCTTTTTCAGAAACACCCTGACTGCTAATCGAAAACACCGCCTCAGCATGCGAATCCTTTGCAAAAAATTCGCATTACTTATATAATATGGTTAACAATATCATAAAAAAGCAAAAATCTGAGTAAAAATCCTTTGTAACTCTCGACTGCCTCTACGCACATATTAACGATTGAAATTATACCATTTCTTTCCTAAGTATTCCAGTATTTTTCAAAGGAGTTTCGCATGGATATCAATTTGATTGGCTTCGATGTAACGATCGGCCGCCAAAAGCCAGAGAACATCTCATCCAAAAACACGGTCTGTCCTTTCTGCGACAAAGAGCATCTGACAGGCATCATAGATACCGATGGCGACATTGTTTTGCTCAAAAACAAGTATAACGTCGTAAAAGAAGCCGAGCAATATGTCATCATTGAAGGAAGCGACTGCAATTCCGATATGCCGCTCTATACCAAAGAACATATGCATCGTCTGATCCGCTTTGGGATGAAGCACTGGAAAAAAATGATCGATTCCAAAAAGTACCAAGCCGTTTTCTTTTTTAAAAACTACGGACCATTCTCCGGCGGTACCATACGTCACCCTCACATGCAGCTCGTTGGATTTCCTGCCATCGATCCAAAACTTCTCTTCTCTCATCAGGAATTTGAAGGCATGACGATATGCGAAAAAAATGGTGTCGTCTTGAATGCTTCCACCTGTCCCCGTGTCGGATTTATCGAGCTTAATATCGTCCCTTCAAAAGCAGCCGACATTGATACGCTTGCGGATTTCATTCAAATCGCCGTGGATTACATCATGAACCACTTCAACAAGCGCTGCAGCAGCTACAATATTTTTTTCTATCATGACGAAGATCGTTTCTATGTGAAGCTAATGCCGCGATTTGCAACCTCGCCCTATTTCATAGGATACAATGTCCGTTTCCTTTCAAATAATTTGAACCATGTCGTATCCGAGATGAAAGAGCTTTACTTTCAATAACATGTTCTTGTCAGCTTGCCGGCAATTATGCAGACTTTACGGGACTGACGAAGGATTGCATACAAAAACAGACGCAGCATCCAACATGCTGCGTCTGTTTTTCATTTAACGGCTTTTCTTTTCCATCAAGCCTTTATTCTTTTCCTGTCCAGCAATAGGTACAAACCTTGCTCTTGTCAAGCCCGATTGCTTCCAGTGTTCCTTCCAGTGACTGATATCCCAAAGAATCGAAGCCGAGCTTCTCACAGATACGCTTCAGCAGGCACTTTCCACGCTCGGTTTGGGCATTTGCATATTCCTCCAAATGCTCCTGCCCTTCGTCCCCCTCCAGTTCTTGAACAATTTGTCTGGCGATCAGTTCATTTTCTGATTTGCTCGATGAAAAGTTCAGGTACTTGCACCCATACATGATAGGCGGGCAGGCGGAACGAATATGGACTTCCTTTGCCCCAGAGTCATACAGGAAATTAACCGTTTCCCGAAGCTGTGTCCCGCGAACAATGGAATCATCCACAAAGAGAAGCTTTTTCCCCTTGATAAGCTCCGATACCGGAACCTGCTTCATCTTAGCCACCTGATTGCGGACGTTCTGCGAGGTTGGCATAAAGGAGCGTGACCAAGTAGGCGTATACTTGATAAAGGGACGAGCAAATTCCGTATGGCTTTCCTGTGCATAGCCAATCGCATGAGGAACACCAGAATCCGGAACACCTGCTACATAATCCAGCTGCGGCAAGATTCCGTGCTTCTTTTCATCACGCGCCATAATTTTACCATTCTTGACACGCATGACCTCCACGTTCTTCCCTTCATAGGTTGCTGTCGGATAACCATAATAGGTCCAAAGAAAAGCACAGATCCTCATTTTTTCTCCAGCAGGAGAAAGGGTTTCCACACCATCTGCCGATACCCTCACGATTTCCTGCGGCCCCAGCTCATAGGCATCCTCATAACCCAGCTTTTGGTAGGAGAATGACTCGAATGCCAAGCAATAGCCATCGGCATCCTTTCCTACCAACACGGGCAAGCGTCCCACTTTATCACGGGCGGCAAGAATTTCTCCGTTTTTCTTGAGTATCAGAATCGTCATAGAGCCTTGGATAAGCTCCTGCGCATGACGGATTCCGTCCGTCAAGTCCTCCTTCTGATTGATGAGGGCTGCCACCAATTCCGTAGAATTCACCTTGCCTGAGCCCATTGCCATAAATTGCTGCTTCTTGCCGGCAAAAAATCTTTCCACCAATTCATCAAGATTCGTAATGATTCCCAGCGTTGTAATGGCATAGACTCCCAAGTGTGAGCGAACCAGCAAAGGCTGTGGATCGCTGTCACTAATTGCACCGATTCCACTCATTCCCTGAAATTCCGCCAACACCTTCCCGAATTTTGTGCGAAACGGAGTATTCCCTATTCTATGAATTTCCTTCTTAAACCCCGCGTCTTTGCCAAGAATCACCATGCCGCCATAACTCGTTCCCAAATGCGAATGATAATCCAAGCCAAAAAACATATCCTCTACGCAATCCCTGCGGGATACAACGCCAAAAAATCCACCCATTTTTGTCCTCCTTCAATCAATGCATCAGGCGGCTAGTGTTACCTGCCTAACCCATGACTGCCCTATTCGATAGCTTTTTCCACTTGCTCCGGCCTTGGCCCATGTTCCTTGGCAACGGACAACATCAGCTTCAACCGGTTCAGCTGATTTACCTCACTAGAGCCTGCATCGCAGTCAATCGCCACAATATTGGCTCCTCGATAGCTGCTGCGCAGCTCATGCATTACGCCTTTGCCCGTAATATGGTTCGGCAAGCAGCCAAACGGCTGAAGACATACCACATTGGGAACATCCTCCTCGATCAGCTTTACCATCTCACCGGTCAAGAACCAGCCTTCTCCTGCCATATTGCCGAGGCTGACATGACGCTTTGCCAAAGCTGCCGTATCATCGATTGCATGAGGTGCCCTGAAATGGACACTTTTTTCCAAAGCCTTTCGCATAGGGCTTCGGAAGAACTCGACCACCTTGATAAACATACGCGAGAACAGCTTGTCCTTGTACGTTCCGTCCAGCAGCTGATAGCTTGCCACTGCATCGTATGCCGCATAAAGGAAAAAGTCCACAAAGTCCGGCATTACGACTTCTGCACCTTCCTGCATCAGAACCTTCTCAATATCGTTATTGGCAAATGGATGGTACTTGACCAAAATCTCGCCAACAATACCCACCTTTGGTTTCCAAAGATCTTCACGGATCGGCAAGCTGTCAAATTCCTTGACTGCGGATCGAATCGTGCGCTTGAATTTGAAAAAACTGCCCTTTTGGAGTTCCTGCCTGCAATTTTCCATCCACTTTTCGTAAAGAGCCTGCGTGCTTCCCTGGATGACCTCATACGGCATCATTCGATTCTTTACGTTCATCAAAAGATCCCCGTAAATTGCCGCCTTGATAACATCTATCATCATGCTGTTGCTGAAATGGAACGCATCCATCTCATCCTTCATGCCCCTGCTCGCAAAAACTGGAACCTGAGGGAATCCTGCATGCTGAAGTGCCTGACGAAGCACACCAAGGTAATTCGTTGCACGACATGCCCCACAAGTCTGAAACAGCATAATGGAGGTATGATCTGGATCACAAAGCCCGTCCTTCAGTGCCTTCAGCAGCTGCCCAATAACCACGATTGCCGGATAGCACATGTCATTATTGACATAGCGAAGCGCAATGTCTACAGCTTCCTTGTTCGGCATCGGAGGAAGCATGAGACGATACCCATATTTTTCTACCGTTGTTTTCAAAAGCTCAAAATGGATCGGTGCCATCTGCGGAATGAGAATCGTATGTGTTCTCTTGCATTCCTCCGTAAAACGAGGACGCTCCACCACTTCTGCATCCTTGTACGGATGCAGCCTGCGTCTAGCAAGAGCTGCCATCAAGGAACGCAGCCGAATCCGTGCAGCACCGAGGTTCGACACCTCATCAAGCTTTATCATAGTATAGATACGATCATGATCCTCCAGCAGATCCTTGACCTGACCTGTAGTCAAAGCATCTAAGCCGCAGCCAAAGGAGCTAAGCTGAATCAATGTCAAATTCGGATGCTCCGCCACGAACTGCGCCGCATGGTACAATCTCGCATGATAGCTCCACTGGTTCACCAACTGAAGCCGATGCGGACGCACCTCCATATGGTACACGGCATCCTCTGACAAAATCGGCAAGCCGTAGGACTGTATCATTTCCGGAATCCCATGATTGATTTCAGGATCAATATGATAAGGACGGCCTGCCAGCAAAATCACCTGCTGCCCGGTTTCTTCTGCATGACGCAGGATCTTCTCCCCGTAACGCCGCACATCCCTGCGGTAAACCTCCAGTTCCTTATAAGCAGCCTCTACGGATGCGACGATCTCCTGCTTTGAAATATCTTCCGAAGAAAATTCCTCAATCAAACGCTCCGTCATGCGTTTTTTATCATTAAGAGGAAGGAATGGCTGCAGGAAACGTACATTTTCTTCTCTCAGAACATCCATATTGCCCCTGATATTTTCAGCATAGGATGCCACTACAGGGCAGTTAAAGTGATTATCACTGTCACGGATCTCATCCGCTATGTTATGCGGCTCACATGGATGAAAGATCGTCTTGACACCTTTCTCGATCAGATCCATCACATGCCCATGCACCAGCTTGGCTGGATAGCAAAGGGAATCTGACGGTATAGTAGCCATCCCCTTGCAATACAGCTTTGCCGAGGACTTTCCCGATAGCACTACCCGATAGCCAAGGAAGGTAAAGAAGGCAAACCAAAACGGATATTCCTCATACATATTGAGCGTTCGCAAAAGACCGATATCCCCACGCTTCGGATGCTCCAGTGGCTTGTAGTAATGAAACAGACGGTCATACTTATATTGATAAATATTCAGTACCTCGCCGTCTTTCTTATCCTTGCCGATTCCCCGCTCACAGCGATTTCCCGTAAAATATTTCCCGCCATCCGGGAATTTCTGCATAGTGATCAGGCACTGATTGCCGCAGCCCTTGCAGCGATAAGAGCTAGTCTCCACATGGAAATCCCTCAACTCCTCCTCAGTCAATAGAGAGGATTTTGCCAAGCCGGCTTCCATCGACAAAATCGCCGCACCATAAGCGCCCATCAAGCCTGCAATATCTGGACGGATCACGTCCCTTTCCAACAGCTTTTCCATAGAACGAAGCACGGCATCATTATAAAAAGTACCGCCCTGCACAACAATATGCTCACCAAGTTCCGATACATCCTTGAGCTGCATCACCTTGAAAAGTGCGTTCTTGATAACAGAAAGAGCAATGCCCGCAGAAATATCCTCAACGCCTGCCCCCTCCTTCTGTGCCTGCTTCACCTTGGAATTCATGAATACCGTACAGCGGGTACCCAGATCCACAGGTGCCTTGGAGGAAAGTGCCATTTGAGAAAATTCTGCCGCAGTCATATGAAGCCCCTGCGCAAAATTCTCAATAAAAGAACCGCAGCCTGCCGAACATGCCTCGTTCAAGGTAATGCGTCCAATACTCCCGTCCTTGACAAAGAAGCACTTCATATCCTGACCGCCAATATCCATGACAAAGGTAACTTCAGGACAAAACTCCTGCGCCGCACGCAAATGCGCAAAAGTCTCCACCTCACCGCCATCTGCATGAATCGCCGCCTTGACGATAGCCTCACCATAACCCGTTGTCATGGTTCCTGCCACATAAGCAGACTGCGGCAGCAATTCATAAAAACCCTTGATCTCATGAATCACCGTTTTTAGCGGAGAACCCTGATTGCTGCCGTAAGACGTGTACAGAAGTTCCTTTTTCCTTCCGATAGCCACAAGTTTTGTCGTGGTAGAACCAGCATCTATCCCCAGATAAACAGGTCCCTCATAGCTGGACAGATCACCTCGCTGTACCTTGTCCCTATCATGACGGGCACGAAATTCTGCCAGTTCCTTCTCATCCTCAAAAAGGACAAAATCTGCCTGACGTGTCTCTGCCTCAGCCGCCCTGCGAGCTTTTTCCATGCTGGCTTCCAATGTATTTACATCAATTTCCTTTGCCTCATCAGAAAGTGCTGCTCCTATAGCAACAAAAAAATTCCCATCCTGCACCTTGACTACATGCGCATCATCCAATTTCAAGGTATCAATAAAGCGTTGGCGAAGAACAGACAGGAAATGAAGCGGCCCGCCTAAAAACGCAACATTGCCCTGTATAGGACGTCCCTGTGCCAAATTTCCGATAGTCTGATTGACCACTGCCTGAAAGATGGAAAGAGCAATGTCTTCCTTCTCTGCTCCATCGTTCATCAAAGCCTGAATATCTGTCTTTGCAAAAACACCGCAGCGAGAAGCAATCGTGTAGATCTGCTTTCCCTGCTGTGCTAATGCGTTCAGTCCCGGCGCATCCGTAGAAAGCAAAGCCGCCATATGATCGATAAAAGAACCCGTGCCGCCTGCACAGACACCATTCATACGCTGTTCCGGTGCCTCACCAAAATATGTAATCTTTGCGTCCTCTCCGCCAAGCTCCACAACGGTATCCGTATGCGGAATCAATGACTTCACGGCAGAAGCACAGGCAATCACCTCCTGCACGAACGGCAGCCCAATACGCTGCGCAATTCCCATACCGGCAGAACCCGTAAGGGCAAAGGAAAAAGAATGCTCTCCCACGATTTTCTTGAGCGTCCCCAGATTTTCATGCAAAGCATTCCCTATTTCCGAAAAGTGGCGTGCATAGTTCTTGTAAACGATCTGCCTCTCTTTGTCCATGACAACAAGCTTGATCGTCGTTGAACCTATGTCGATGCCCACCTTAAAAACTGAACTCATTGTTACACCACCTAGTGATACTACATTTTCCTGCACAATAAAGAAAGAGTCCTCCTCAGGCTCCTTTCATATTTTATCCCAACAGGACACCCCTTGCAAGTCTTTCTTCAAATATAACTCTTGGTCAAACGTTGTGGATTAATTTTCATATTTTTATAGAAAACGGGACTGTTGCATGTAAACGTGCAACAGCCCCTTCTTTGATGTAAAAAAAGATACCGTCAATAGTTTTTCGCAAATTCTTTCCTAAACCTGACCGCCTAAATATCTGATACTTGTCAGAACGTTTCCCATCTGTTCTATACTTCGCCCGTCCTTAATGGAAAATAGAGCAATATCCTTGACGTTCTTCACCTCTAACATAGCGGTCAGCGTTGACAAGATGATCAACTTCAACGCTAGTTCTGACTAAATCTTTTAGATACACCCCCTATTAACGATGAATCCTCTTGCACCCCCTGCTTATGTTAAGAGCGGCGAGGATTTTGCGTCCCCTAAATTGGGCAACAAGTCATATTCTATTTGTTGAGTTCATATCATACCATGTGTTTGCTAAAGAATTCATGATATTTATCATTGCCGATATTGATTACGATCAGGTTATTTCTAGCACGAGTAAGTGCTGTGTATATTAGCTCATCAGATGAAATTTTATTCAATGTCAAATCTTCGTAAGCATCATGGATATCATTAGCTCTATCATCCATGATTATCAAAATAACAGTTGTTAGTTACCAACCTTTGAAACTATGAATCGTTGCTAATTTAATTTTTCCAGCCTCCATATGAAAATTAAACATCTTACTACGACGTATTTTACGAAGTGCCTCCTTTAGTTCTTTTACATCAAGATTTTCACCCTGTTGAAGTTTCTTGAACATTTCTTCACTTTCAAACGTAGTAGTGGTTTTATAAGCCCTACGCAAAAACTCCGTTTCAATTCGTCTAAGTGGCGATATACGAGAACAAA
>JAZLHW010000032.1:0-18144 GCA_045617105.1 Selenomonadaceae bacterium
TTGTTCAAGAAAATGCCATAAGCATTTTCCCTCCAATTTGCGTTTCAACGAAGCGGGAGATATGCTCACCGCTTGTTAAAATTTGATTTCCCCCACTTACAGCAAGCTGTTGAAGAAGGGGACATCTTTAGCTTCGTTATATAAAACATATTCGACAAAATTTCAAAAATTCCTGTCAGGACTGCATCTTTTGTTCACGATTCTTGCCCCAAAGCTTTCCTTTTTCTCTGATAAGCAGTTACCTGTTCCGAAAAGATCCAGTTTCCAATCGCTTTTCCATGAAGGTGTGACGGACATTCCGCTCCCGATACCTCCTGCATTGCCATAATATACTCCTTCGCATGAAGGAGATATTCCGGCAAAGAACCATGATCCGCTCGAATGAGTGCCTGAAACTCCTCAACACTTACCTTGCTTTTGGACAAGCGCAGCAAGAGGGCTGCCATTTTTCCGTGCTTTGCAAGACGCGGTGCACGCATATGCTCTTTGATAACAAATTCTGCCTTCTGCAGCCAAAGCTTTGGAAGCGTCATGCGGCTGTCCCACTCCAAGAGAACCCCCCAGCCTGCTGTCTCATGCCCGTAATGGTGCGGCAGCATTTCTTTCGGAGTCCTTCCCTTTCCGATGTCATGCACGAGAGCCGCAAACCTTGCTGGAACATCGCTTGTTTCCTTTGACACAGCATCCAACACCAAAAGCACATGCTCAAACGCATCTCCCTCCGGATGAAATTCTACGGGCTGTTCCTGCCCGATCAGTGCATACAGTTCAGGAAAAACCGCCTGCAGCAATCCAGCACACTGCAAGTTCCGAAAGAAAACAGACGGCTTTCTTGTTTGCAGGGACAATGCCATCTCATGAAAAATTCTTTCCTGCGGTTCTCTCAAAAGCTCCTCCTTGCAGCATGCCATATAGGAAAAGGTTTCCTCCGTGATTTTAAAATCCAGCTCCGCCGACTGCCTTGCCGCACGAAGGGCGCGAACGGGATCCTCCGCAAAATGCTCCGATACAGCACGAATCACGCCTGCCTTCACATCCTGCTGCCCACCATAAGGATCGATCAGACGTTCCTCCGGAAGCTCCCATGCCATGCTGTTCATGGTCGTGTCACGCCGATACAGATCCTCCTCCACAGTCACGTCCGGTGAAAAGGCGACCTCGAACCCGCAATATCCGCTTCCTGACTTTCTTTCCCTTCGGGCAAAGGATACTTCACAGATCTCGCCTCCGATATCCAGCAGGAACACGGGAAAGGACTGTCCGACCTGCCTTGCCTCAGGAAACAAGCGATGAAATGTCTGCTCCTCCATGCCGCAAAGCAGGTAATCCCGATCCTTTGGAATCCTCCCTATACATGCATCCCGCACACAGCCACCGACACGAAAAACCCTTGCTCCTGCGCTTCTTGCCTTTTTCACAAATGCCGTCTCATCCATTTAAGACACCTCACACCAAAAGAAGCCGCCGCAAAAGCAGCAGCTTCATCCCAAACATTGAGGATCCACAAGCTCCACTACCAACATTCCCTCAATGATTCACTATGCGTGCACCTCTCGTATCCAAGTCCAGAACCAATGCCTTAGAAGCCACGTCATGCCTCTTGAATGCTTCTATCATCGCATCTCCTACCGCATGGGCGCAGCGATCCCGCTCCAGCACATAGGCAATCAGGCAAGGGCCAGCACCGCTCAAGGTCGCACCAAGCGCACCTGCCCGTTTTGCGGAACGCAGGACATCTGTCATTCCGGGAATCAGCTTTGCCCGATAAGGCTGATGCAGGGCATCTTCAAATGCATAACGCAAAAAATGCTCATTCCCCTTGCAAAGTGCCGCCACCAAAAGAGAGGAACGCCCTATATTGAACACAGCATTCTTCATATCTACTTTCACAGGAAGCACCTTCCGTGCCATGCGCGTAGAAAGAGGAAAATCCGGTACAGCCACAACAAGCTTCATCCGAAGCTTAGGCAAAAAAGAAAAGCACTGCGCCCGTCCCCGTTCCATGATGCTGACCGTAAAGCCCCCAAAGATAGCAGGCGCAACATTATCAGGATGCCCCTCGATCTCTGTAGCAAACTGCAAAAGCTCCCTGCGGTTAAAACGATTATCCAAAAGCACATTTGCAGCCTTTAAACCCGCAACGATTGCCGTGGCACTGCTTCCAAGCCCTCTGGAAAGCGGTACAGCATTTTTCATCCGCATGACAGCACCCTTATACTTTTTGTCCTCGCCGGCATGTTTCAGCAGATGTTCGATGGATCGCCAAACAATATTTCGTGCATCCTTGGGAATATTTTGGGAACCTTCCCCTTCCAGCTCAAAACACAGGGACTCTTCTTCCAAAAGCGTCAATTCCAACTCATTGTATATCGTACAAGCAATACCCAGCGTATCAAAGCCCGGACCGCAATTTGCAGAGGTTCCCGGTACGCTGATGCATATGCTCTTTTCTCCCATAAAATTACCCCCGGTCATTTTCTACGCGAATCATGCTCCGTACCTCGTCCACCACAGGAAGCCCCTTCAGGACAGCAAGAGCACACAGCATCTTATTATGCTCCACCTGATGCGTAATGGCAACCAGCTCTGCATGATCCACGACATTGCGCTTCGTCTGCACGACAGAGCGCAGGCTCACGCCTTCGTTTCCAAACACGGTTGCAATCGTCCCCAGCACACCCGGCTTGTCAACCACCAGCAAACGCACATAATACGAAGAACTCGTTTCGTCCAATGGGCAGATCCGCTTCTCCTCAAAGCATGTGCAAAGATTTCGCCCAAAGGTATCATGAACGATATCCCTTGCCGCTTCAATAATATCTGAAACCACAGCAGAAGCCGTAGGAAGCGATCCAGCTCCCGGCCCATAAAACATAGCCTCACCAATAGCATTCCCTCGAACAAAGATTGCATTGAATACCCCATTCACGCAAGCAAGCGGATGCGACTTGGAGAGGAATACGGGATGTACCCTGACATCTACACCATGCTCCTTGGAATCCTTTCCTACGGCAAGCAGCTTGATCACATAACCAAGCTCCTTTGCATACTCGATATCTGCCGGCGTGATCTTCGTGATGCCCTCTACGGAAACATCCTCCAGCTGTACCCGCGTATTGAATGCCAGAGAAGCCAAAATCGCTGCCTTCCTCGCTGCATCAAGCCCCTCAACATCTGCCGTTGGATCTGCCTCTGCATAGCCCTTTTCCTGCGCTTCTTTCAGCACCTCATCATAATCTGCCCCGCATTCTGTCATTTGCGTCAGCATGTAATTAGTCGTTCCATTTACGATGCCCATGACTTCCGTCAAGCGATTTGCCGTCAAGGACTGTTTCAGAGGGGTAATGATCGGTATCCCACCGCCAACACTTGCCTCAAAAAGAAAATCCACCCCGTTCTTTTCCGCAGAAGCAAACATCTCTTTTCCAAACTGGGCCACAACATCCTTGTTTGCCGTAACAACACTCTTTCCTGCCTCCATTGCCCGAAGCATATACTCCTTGGCAGGGTGAATACCGCCCATAAGCTCCACTACAACAGAGATCTCCTCGTCCTGCATAATATCGTCAATACGATCCGTTACCAATAAGCCCTCTAGCTGCGGACGCTGTTTCTCAAGACTGCGTACCAAGACCCGCTTGATCTTTATCGGCACACCGACCTTCTTGGTAATCTCGTTCACGTTTTCCCGCAAGACTCGAACCACCCCTGTACCTACCGTGCCTGAGCCAAGCAGACCTATCTTTATCTCTTTTTCCATACGGCACCTCATTTCCGTCACGCTTGACCTACGACCTCCAGTCGCTTCACGCCATCGACCATACGAAGCTTATCCATCAAGGCTTCCAGATCTATTGTCATGTTCATCGTTTCAATCGCAATCGTCATATTCGCAACACCCTGCAGCGGCAATCCCTGATTGATCGTCAGCACATTGCCTGACTCTGCCGCAATCGTGTTCAGCACACTGGAAAGCACTCCCTTCTTGTGCTCCAGCATCAAAGCCAAGGTAATGATCTTGTTCTGGCTGGCCTCATAAAACGGAAAAACGTAATCCTTGTACTTGTAGTAAGCACTGCGGCTGAGATCCATACTTGCCACAGCCTCGTTGATCGTACGAGCCTCCCCACGTTTCAGCATTTCCTTGACACGAATCGTTTTCTTGATTGCCTCAGGCAGAATATCTTCCTTTACCAAAAAAAATCCGCTTGATCCCTTATCCATACAACACGCCTCCGTACTTCTCATAAAAATGTAACAAAAGCCACATTCTAATTTTTTGATTGCACTATCTTCATTATTATACCATAAACTTAAATTCATGTACATTCTGATTTGACATCTGTGATTCACCTTCCTCAATCATAAAAGCCTGTCTCCGAATTGTTCGAAAACAGGCTTTCCATTGGTTTTCACAGACTTAGGAAAACATTCCTGAAAACTGCTCAAAACCGCCGCTGCAAAAGGCTTCTGAAATTCCATGCAAAATGCACTCATCATGTACACATATCACATAAGTAAAAAAGACTTGCTTACGCAAGTCTCCCAAAGCCTGTATGGTGCGGATGAAGGGGCTTGAACCCATACGCCTTGCGGCACTGGATCCTAAATCCAGCGCGTCTGCCAATTCCGCCACATCCGCAAAAATACTCCGTCAAGTGCCATTCCCATACGTTAGCGATGTTCCTTCTGCACTCGCAGGTGTCAGTATATCACAAAAAGGATAACCTGTCAAAAACTCACACAGCACCACGAGCCAGCGTCAGCCATGCCCTTGCAAAATAGAATAGCTCTCTGGGTGAAGCTCAGGTTTTGCCACAAGCTCAATAGAAGTTCCCAGCTCCTTCTGCAAAGCTTCTGCCCAATGCTTTCCCTCCAGCTCCTCAGCAACCTGAGGGTGAACGCAAACCTCATAGCCATCAACGGCATGTGAGGATCTTTCCATGCGGCGGATATCCCTGCTGATATGAATGCTGACCGTTTCCGGGGATTCCACCCTGCCCCGTCCGTGGCAATACGGGCATTCACTGTAGATCATGCTCTCGAAATTCTGCCTTGATTTCTTGCGCGTCATCTCCACCAATCCCAGCGGCGTAATGTCCACGATGCTGGTCTTCGTCTTGTCCTCCTTCGCATGGGAACGCAGGAACTCCAAAAGCTCCTCCTTTTGGCACTCCTTTTCCATGTCGATGAAATCGATCAATATGATTCCGCCGATATCACGCAGGCGGATCTGCTTCAATATTTCAGCGGCGGCTTCCAAATTCGTTCGGTAAACCGTCTCACCAAGGTTCGACTTGCCAACATATTTCCCCGTATTGACATCAATGACCGTCAATGCCTCTGTCTTGTCGATGACGATAAATCCGCCAGATTCCAGCTCTACCTCTCTTGCCCCGATCCGTTCGATCTCTTCCTCAATACGGTACTTCCTAAAGACAGGCGTTTTCTCCTCATGAAGCTTCACTCGCTCCGCCAAATTCGGGGAAAGGCAGTTCACCAAATCCACGATACGCCGATAGGCTTCTCGGTCATCAACGATCAGGCAATCGACCTCCTCCGTAAAGCTGTCCCTCACCATGCGGATCACAAGATCAGCATCCCGATAAAGAAGGGACGGGGCAGCTGACAGCTTCGCCCGTGCCTGCACGGACTGCCAAAGACGGACAAGATACTCCACATCCGCCTTCAGCACGTCCTCTGCCTGCCCCTCTGCCACAGTACGAACGATAAGCCCCATTCCCTCGGGGCAAATGCGCTGGGCGATCTCATGCAGGCGGGTGCGTTCCTCCTCAGAGGCAATGCGGCGCGATATTCCGATATAGGCAGCCGTAGGCATGAGAACAACATGTCTCCCCGGCAAGGAAAGGTGCGTTGTCGCGCGAGGTCCCTTCATGCCGCTGGCATCCTTTACGATCTGCACAGGCAGTCCCTGTCCAACATGAATCTTTTCTGCTGGCCGAATCATGCTGAGTGCTTCCTTTGGCAATCCATCACCGATATAAAGAAACGCATTTTTCCCCGTACCGATATCCACAAATGCCGCCTGCATTCCGGGCAATACATTCTGCACCTGCCCCTTGTAGATATTTCCAACCAAATGGGAATGTGCGGGGCGTTCCACCTCCAAGATCTGCAGCTCATCGTTTTCCACAACTGCCATACGGGTCTCCTCCGGCATGACATTGACTATGATAGCTTTCATTCTTCCTCCACCAATTCAATCAGCGGACGGCCTTTCGCCCAAATTGCTGTCCTATGAATATCCGCTTGGTTCTCTTGGATCTCCAGACCAAACCTTTCACGAAGCTGCCCTAGAACCTCCACAGGCTTCACACTGCCCGCAGACGTGATCTTAATATCCATGAAGATATGCAGTCCGTCCGCTTCCACGGAAAGCTCCAGAGGAGCTGCCATATACTGCTTGATTTCCTTTGTGCGTGTTTTTTTCGGCGTTACTCTCGTATAAACGACTTCTGCCGCATCATTAAAATTCCTCACGGCAAGAAGTGCTTTTTCCTTTCCTCCGGCATAGGGAACGATCACCCGATAACGGGAAAGGTCTGCCTCCGCCATAAGGGACCTGTGCTTTCCCCGAACCTCCTTCAGTCTCAGCACATCTGCCCCCTTGGGAAGCTGGGCACGCAGGCGGTCAAAGACCTCTGGCTGGCAAATATGCCTTGAAAGCTCAAACTCCATATACTCCGCATCGCTCGTAACGCCCACAGCCAAAGCAGAAGCAAAAGAGATCTTCATATGGGGATTGAACCCCTCCGAATATGCGATCGGCAGCTTTGCCCGAAGGATCGCCCGCTCAAATACTGCGGCATAGTCAAGATGGGAAAGATACCTCAGCTCTTCTCCCTTCCGGATCTCTGCACGATATTTGAAAAGGAGCCGAGGCTTTCCGCCGCCTTCCCCAACCTTACGTTCAGGAAGGCTTCTCTCTGCCAAAGGATTCTGCTCCCCGTCTGCCTTTCGAGCCGCTTCCTTTTTCGCATAGTCAATGACCTTCACGCCCAAATTTCGGCAAATGCCGCAATCAGAGCATTTTCCCCTGCGGCAGTCCTCTGTCAACTCCTCTGCCATTGCCTTCCTCCACTCACGAAGGAAGAAATCCTTCGTAGCTCCGGGAGTCGTAATTTCCCAAGGAAGTGCCTCATCAAAACTGCGAGTACGTTCATTGTAATACGAAATGTCCAAACCGCATTTCTGAAAGGCTTCCAGCCAAATATTATTTTTGAACAGATCCGACCACCCGTCGAACTTCGCTCCGTCCTTCCATGCCTGATAGATCACCGCACTTTGGCGGCGGTCTCCACGGGCGATCGCCCCTTCCAGCACAGAAAGCCTCGCATCATGGTAATGAAAAACGATCGAGCGATCCGTAATATGCTCCTTCAAGAGTCTTTGCCGTCTCTCAAACTCCTCAAGCGGCACCTGCCCAAACCACTGAAACGGCGTATGCGGCTTCGGAACGAAGCAGGACACGCTGACTGTCACCTTCACGCCCCGTTTTCCCTTGACTTTCGTATAGAGGTCTACGACCTTTTGCGAAAGCCTTGCAATTCCAACAACATCTTCATCGGTCTCGGTCGGAAGCCCCATCATGAAGTACAGCTTCACCTGCTTCCATCCCTGACGGAAGGCTGCCTCGCAGGCTGTCAAAAGATCCGCCTCTGTCACGCCTTTATTGATAACATCACGAAGCCGCTGTGTTCCAGCCTCCGGTGCAAAGGTCAGCCCGCTCTTTCTGACCTGCTGCATCCGATGTGCCAAGTCGATTGAAAAGCTGTCGATCCGAAGGGACGGCAGGGAAAAGCTGACCTGTTCCTTGCAAAAATCCTCCATCAGATCATCCACAAGCCTCGGCAGGCAGGAATAATCCGCCGAGGAAAGCGATGTCAATGACATCTCGTTGTATCCAGTTGCATCCACAAGCCTCCGTGCCATGCCTTTGAGATTTTCCTCCGTCCGCTCTCTGGACGGGCGATAGCAGATTCCAGCTTGGCAAAAACGACAGCCTCTGGAACAGCCACGGAACAATTCCAGCATAATGCGGTTATGGACAATATCCTGATAAGGAACCAAAGGACGCTCCACGGAAAGCACCTTGTCCATATCTCTAACCACACGTTTGTAAACAGTCTTGGGAGCTGCCTCATGAAGCGGTACGAAAGCTTCAAAGCCCCCTGCCTCATTATAGCTTGCCTGATAAAACATAGGGACATACACACCCGGAAGCTTCAAAAGACGCTCCAAGAATCCCCTGCGCCCGTCTGGCTTCCCTTCCTGCTTCCATTTCACAAAAAGCTCTGCAGTCTCACCCATGACCTCTTCCCCTTCCCCGACAATGAAGAAGTCAAAGAAATCCGCAACAGGCTCTACATTGTAAACGCAGGGACCACCGCCTACCACGAACGGCATATCCTCACTGCGGTCCCTTGCCCAGATAGGAATCCCTGCCAGATCCAAGAGATTCAGCACATTGGAAAAAATCATTTCATACTGCAAGGAAAAACCGAAAAAATCGAACTCCTTGACGGGGCGGCGGGATTCCAAGGAAAACAGCGGAATCTTCCGCTCTCTCATATATGCCTCCATGTCCGTCCAAGGTGCATAAACCCGCTCCGCTGCCGTATCCGTGCGGCGATTCAAAATCTCGTAGAGAATCGCAAGACCTAGATTCGACATGCCAACCTCATAGACATCAGGAAGACAGAGCGCCATTTTGCACGCCGCGCTCTCCCAATCCTTCCTCACCGAATTCCACTCTCCGCCCGTGTAACGTGTCGGCTTTGCCACGGACTGCAAGATCTCAGGTTCCAACTGTATCATGAATCGTTCCCCCATACCAAACACTAAAATACCAGCTTCTGCTTTCTAAGATGAATATTCAAAAGGAGCGCAACTGCCAAAACATTTGTTGTCAAGGAACTGACACCATAGCTCATCAAAGGAAGCGGGATTCCCGTCACAGGCATGATCCCCATCGTCATGCCAACATTGACCAGCACATGAAATGCCAGCATCGAAGTGATACCTGTTGCAAGCAGCCTTCCAAAAACATCGCCTGCCCCCTTGGCAATCTGGACTCCCCGCCATAGAACGACCAAATAAAGCAGAAGCAAAACAACAGCACCAATAAAGCCAAGCTCCTCACCCACCACAGCAAAAATAAAATCCGTATGATTCTCTGGAAGGAAATTCAACTGGCTCTGCGTTCCTTCAAACAGCCCCTTGCCGAAAAGCATACCGGAACCAATCGCGATTTTGGACTGGATAATATGGTAGCCGGAGCCCAGTGGATCAACATTCGGATCCATGAACACCATGATACGGAGCTTTTGGTAATCCTTCAAAAAATGCCACAAAACAGGCATACAGGCAATCCCTGCTGCAAAAATGCCCCCAAGCAGGCGAAGCCGAATCCCACTGATAAAAATCATGCCAAAGAAAATTGCCATAAATACCAAAGAAGTTCCAAGATCTGGCTGCTTCAGCACCAGCAGGAACGGAAGACCTACATAACCAGCCACAGGAAGCAGATCCTGCAGACTGTTTAACTTTCCAACACGATCCTCCAGCATTGCCGCCAAAGAAACTATCATAATGAGCTTGGAAAACTCCGATGGCTGCAAATTGATTGGCCCAATGGAGATCCAACGCTGCGCACCGAGCGCAGAATGACCGACCAGCATGACGGCAAGCAGCATGACCAAATTGAACACATACATCTTGTTGCCATAAGCCTGCAGCATCTTATAATCAAAATTCATGAAAAATATGGCAACTGCCACATCAATCAAGGCAAAAAGTCCCTGCCTCTGCACAAACCAATAGCGTTCATCGCTTGGCGTATTGATATGCGTTGCGCTTCCAATGATAACAAGGCTCATGATAAGAATTCCTGCCGTTGCCAAAACCAGCGTGAGATCCATGCGCCGAAAAATCCGCTTGTTCATAAAATCCCTATGTCCCCCCATTCAATAAGAATTATCATATCACGAAGCATGTAAAAGAACAACGAAAAAAAGCTGCTGTGAAAAAATGATCTCTCATCTTTTCACAGCAGCTTTAGCAAGCTTAACGAAAACCCTTGTCATGCTTCATTTTGCTTACAGGAATATTGGCAACCAGTGCCACAGAATCAGAATCATCTGCAAAGGATATCTGCATATCCTGTTTGTTGATCTCCATGTAATTGGAAATAACGCGAATAATGTCATCCTTCAAATTTTGCATGACCTCAGGAGAAATATTCGCGCGGTCATGAATCAGCACGACCTTCAGGCGATCCTTTGCAATATCCCGCGAAGACTTCTTTTCCTTACCAAAGATCTTCATAAGTGCATCCAGCATCCGGCTTCACTCCTTACCATCCAAACACATGCTTCAGCTTCTCAAAGAAGCCTTCCTTCGGAAACTCCATGAAAGGGATCGTCTCCCCGCAGATACGTCCGACAATATTGCGGTACGCCTTGCCTGCAAGGGAATCCTCCATGGAAATCACAGGCTCACCCCGATTGGTAGAGGTAACGACCTTTTCATCATCAGGCACCTGCCCAATGCACTCAATAGAAAGAATGTCATTGATATCGCTCATGTCCAGCATATCGCCCTTTTCCACCATCTGCGGACGAATACGGTTGACGACCAGCTTGATATTCTCCTTCTCCGCACGTCCCAGCTCACCGATGATCTTGTCCGCATCACGAACTGCAGAAATCTCCGGCATAGTAACCACGATAGCACAGTCCGCTGCAGCTATCGCCGTCTGGAATCCCTGCTCGATACCCGCTGGGCAGTCGATCAAGATATAATCAAACTCCTTGCGAAGCTCCTCGCAAAGCTTCACCAGCTGCTCTGGATTTACTGCCGTCTTGTCCTTGACTTGGGAGGTAGGCAGCAAGAAAAGATTCTCAAACTTCTTGTGGCGTACCAATGCCTTCTTTGCAGGCACCCTTCCCTCCGTTACATCAATAAGGTCATACATAATACGGTTTTCCAGTCCCAAAAGCAAATCCAAGTTGCGAAGTCCTGTATCCGTATCTACAAGAACCACCTTTTTGTCGCGCATGGCAAACCCCACGCCTAGGTTCGCTGTCGTCGTTGTTTTACCAACACCGCCCTTGCCTGAGGTAATTACAATTACTTCACTCATGAAAAAATCCTACCTTTCTATCGGTTCAATGACGATCTGCCCATCCTTGATCGATGCCCGCTCTGCCTGCCTGACATCTTCTTCCTGATCTGGAGAACGGGCAATGAGATTGGAGATCCTTATCTGCATAGGCATCAAGCGATCCGCAATGATAAAAGCCTTGGAATTGCCGTAGGCACCAGCATGAACCATTCCTCGGCAAGTACCGCGAATATCAATGCTCCCGCCGGCAATGATCTGTGCGCCGGGATTCACGTTCCCGCAGATCAGTACCGAGCCTCTTGTATTGATCTCCTGCCCTCCGCGCAGAGTTTTGTCATAAACCAGCATCTGCTGGAGCTGTGCATCGTCTGGAGCTGTTTCCGTTCTCTGCCTGTTCGTTTCATCAGCCTTCCTCGCTTTCTCCGGCTCCGCGATCCGCAAAAGCACGGCATGTTGGGCAAACAAGCGTTTCAAGGCTTCAAAATCCTCTTCCTTCAATGCGTCAGGTGCAACCCGAACAACTGTCCCGCGCGTAAAATACTCCGTGCCTTCCTCCAGCTTCTTTCGAGCCTCCTGCTCGATCTGCTCAAAATCTGCCCCTTGCGAAAAAGTCAACAAGAATCCCGTCTTCGTCCCTTTGAAAGTTATGACATCCTTGCTCATAGTTTCTATCAGCTCTGCCTCTCTGTTTATTTCTCAAAATTGTATTCATTAAATCATAGGCAAGAAGCACTGTCAAGCATTTTCTCTCCTGCCAAAGCCTATTGCTTTTTTTCTTCCTCCGGCATCTGCTTGTTTAAGCCAAATGCTGCCTCCAAGATCTTCCTCCCAATAGGGACTGCTGACTGGGAGCCATAGCCCCCCTGCTCCACGATCACGGCTACCACGACATTAGGATTATCAAATGGCCCGTAGGCAACAAACCAACCATGGTCACGCCCATGCGGGTTCTCAGCCGTTCCCGTCTTTCCTGCGATCTCGATAGGAAATCCTGAAAAGACCGATGCTGCCGTTCCGTATTTCGTAACGTCATGAAGCCCCTGCTGCACAAGCTGGATAACATCTGCCCGCACGTCCAGCTCTGACAAAAGCTCCGGAGCGAACGTCTTGATGACCTCCCCATTCTGGGAAACGATCCGATTCACCAAATGAGGCTTGTAGCATTTCCCGTTTGCCGCGATCTGCCCCATAACCATAGCAGCCTGTAATGGAGTAACGAGGTTGAAGCCCTGCCCAATGGCAGCATCAAAGGTTTCCGAAAGATACCAATCCTCCTCAAAAACCTTCGTCTTGTAGGCACGGTTTGCCATCAGTCCCTCTGCTTCATATGGGAGGTCAATGCCCGACTTTTTCCCGACACCAAACATCCTGCCGTACCGTTCCAGCGTATCAATGCCCAAACGGTTTCCCATCTCATAAAAATAGACATTATCCGAATGTGCCATTGCCTCCTTGAAGTTCAGCCACCCCAAGGCTTCACCACCTGCATTCCCCTTCGGAATGATCCAATGATGGCCGGAATCAAAAATCTTTTCCTCCGGGGATACCTTCCCCTCCGTCAATGCCGCCGTTCCTGTAATGATCTTAAAGGTCGAGCCTGGCGGATATTCCCCTGATATCGTCTTGTTGTCCATTGGGTGATACGGATTGTTGTTGATAGCATTCCAGTCCTTCGTAGAAATGCCGTGAGCAAACAGGTTAGGATCAAAGGTCGGTCGGCTGACCATCGCCAAGACCTCTCCCGTCTGGGGATTCATAACGACCGCCGCTGCCGCATGTGCATGGATCAAAGACAGCTGCTCATCTACAGCCCTCTCTGCCGCCATCTGCAGCTCCTTGTCGATCGTGAGGTAGAGGTCATTTCCCGGCACAGGATTCTTCCTGCCGAGAATCTGCACAGGCTTTCCTGAGACATCGACCTCAACCTGCTCTCCTCCATTTTCACCTCGAAGAAATTCATCATAAATCTTTTCTAATCCAAACTTTCCGATGATATCCCCTGAGTTGTAGCCTTCATCCTTTCGCTTTTCCAGCTCTTCATCACTGATCTCACTGACATAGCCGAAGGTATGCGCACCCTCCTGCTTCAAAATATAATTTCGGATAGGCTGCGCTTCAATAACCACACCGGGATACAGTTTTTTCTGCTCCTCAATCACGGAAACAATATCGAGCGTCACGTCCTGCTTGATATGAATGGGGTCAAAACCGCTATGGGCTGCTATTTTTTCATGGATCTTGTCCTCCGGCACCTTTAGAAGTGCGGACAATCTGGAAATGACATCTTCCGAAATTGGCTCCGTAAGCGGAAGGAGGGAAACCGTAAAACCTGGACGATTCGTAACCAAAAGCTCTCCCTTGCAATCATAAAAGGTTCCCCTCGGTGCCATAGCAGGAATAATGCGTATGCGGTTTCCATCTGCAAGGCTCGCATAATGCTCTCCGTCATAAACCTGAAGATAGCCCGCCCTTGCCACCAGAACTGCAATCACCAAGACCATCAGAACACCAAGAATCGTTACGCGTCCCTCATATACGTCATTTTCATTCAAGAAAATCTCTCCCATATAGTGACAAGGCACTCTCCGGATATGCCGTCAAGTGCCTCAACCAATCAACAAATCTCATGACTTCTTTTCCCTGATATATTGTTCCAAGGAATACGCCAGCCTATGCACGGGATAGACAAAAATCAGCTGGTAAACCATCATCGGAAAAAATATATTCCGGATATGCATTCCCAGATTAAAGCTATACCCCATAAGCATCATAATTCCTGTAAGAATACTGTAATGTACTGCCGTTGCAGCAATAGAAGCCAACACCGGAAGAAAAAGCTGCTCCTTGAATACCCTGTTGGAAAAACTCCCGCAGGCAACCCCCAACAGCATATAACTGAACACGCTCACGCCAAAAAAGGTTCCTGTTGCCAGATCCTGAAGAACGCCCAAGCAAAACCCCATCAGAACCCCATACCTTGCCCCATGCAGAAAAGCAAAGGAAACCGTCAGGAGCATCAGCAGGTTGGGTGAGATTCCATGGTACGCGATCAATGGAAGAATCGAAGCCTGAAGGACATACAAACCTACAGCAAAGGCTATCCAATACCCATATTTCTTCATTGCGCAGCACCCTCCTGCGATGCTGCCTCAGCCTGCTCCTTGGCTTGTGCAGCAGGATCGGTCTCTGTTCCCGGTGTCTGCGTTGGCGGCACCAATGGCTCTGGCGGGGCTTCCCTCGATCTGACAATGACAGCCACATCTTCCAGCCTCTGAAAATCTACTGCCGTTTCCAAAATTGCACATTTCAAAAGACCGCCCTCATCATTTTCGATGGAATTGACGATTCCTACAATAAGCCCTTTCGGAAAAATTCCCCCAAAACCAGAGGTAACAATGATATCACCTTCCTGTACATCCGAAGTCTTTGGTATATTTACCATGCGCGGCATGGTTGGATTTGCTAAATCGCCTTCCACAATACCATTAACTCTGGACGAAGGACGCTGAACTAAAGTACCAACGGAGGAACGAGGATCCAAGATCAGCTGAACCTTGGAGGAATTCGGCCCTGCTTCCACAATTCTTCCTACCAAGCCTTTTTCCGTTACGACCGCCATATCCTCAGAAACCCCATCAAAAGTACCGCAGTTTATGACGATCATGCTCGACCACGTTTCGGATTCCCGTCCAATGACTCTGGCTGCAACAAGGTCAAACTGGACAGCCCCCTGCTTATAGCCCAAGAGAGCACGCAGCCGCTCGTTCTCAGCTGCAAACTCGCTTGCCTGCAAATTCTGTATCCGCAGCTGCTCCACCTCACTGCGAAGCATCTTGTTCTGCTGATGCTCCGTAGCAATTTCCCAGATATTCGACGTCACATACCGAATCTGGCTTCCTACCCACGAAACCGCCTGCTGAAATGGAGAAAGCACGAACGAAACCGTTTGGCTGCTGACAGGTGTCTGGAATCTTCCCCTTGCCGCAAAGAAAATAACGCAAAACACAGCCGCAAAGACAAAGACGAGCACCCATATTTTACGGCTCGAATCTTTTTCCCGTCTTACCCTGTTCATTGTCTTAACTTCTTGGAGGTCATAACCACACGCTTCAAGAGTTCAATGTTTTCCAAGGATTTTCCGGTACCTACCCCGACACAGGAAAGGGCATCCTCTGCAACCAAGACAGGCATCCCCGTCTCATGCGACAAAAGACTGTCCAAATTCCTTAGGAATGCACCGCCCCCCGTCATCATAATGCCATGATCCATGACATCAGCCGCAAGCTCGGGCGGTGTCTTTTCCAGTGTTCCCTTCACTGCATCAATGATCTTGTAAATTGGCTCGTTCAATGCCTCACAAATTTCCTTTGCTTCAATAGTAAGTGTCTTAGGAAGCCCGCTCACCAGATCACGGCCGCGAATATCCATCGTCTGGTTGCCGTCCTGCGGAACGATAGCCGTACCGATCGTCATCTTGATCTCTTCTGCCGTACGCTCACCGATCATCAGGTTGTACATTCTCTTAATGTACTGCTGAATGGAAGAATCCATCTCATCGCCGCCAATGCGAATGGAGCAGCTCGTAACGATACCGCCCAAGGAAATGACAGCGATCTCTGTCGTGCCTCCGCCAATATCCACGACCATACTTCCTGTAGCATCTTCCACGGGAAGTCCTGCACCGATTGCAGCTGCCATTGGCTCTTCAATCAAATATGCCTCACGGGCACCTGCCTGCTGCGCAGCATCAATAACGGCACGCTTCTCAACCTCCGTAACACCTGACGGAACGCCCACCACAACACGAGGACGCACGAAAGACTTCGAATTCATAGCCTTCCGTATAAAATATTTCAGCATCGCCTGCGTCACATCAAAATCCGCAATAACGCCATCCTTCATAGGACGAATTGCGACAATATTGCCAGGAGTACGCCCTATCATTCGCTTCGCTTCTTCTCCAACAGCCAAGACATCACCGCTGTCGCTCTTGATCGCCACTACCGATGGCTCACGAAGGACGATCCCGCGCCCCTTCACATGCACGAGCGTATTTGCCGTGCCCAAATCAATTCCCATATCATGAGACAAACCACCAAAAAGACTCCACATTATAAAATAAAGCTCCCTTCCTACGAAAAAAACACATTTCTGCCTTCCAAAATGACTAACCCATTGTACCACACCTTTGAAATTCCTGCTAGAAAAATTTATAGAAAGGAAACATGTATTCATGAATATTTTTCCATTAAGAAAGCAGCCCTTTATCCTTCAGGCTCACAAAGCATTCCCTTCCCAAAATGATATGATCCAAGATAGGAATATCCATCAGCTCGCCCGCCTTCACCAACCGCCGTGTCACCACAATATCCTCATGGCTGGGCGATGGATCACCGCTTGGATGATTGTGAAACAAAATCATGGATGCCGCCGCATAGCGGATCGCCGCTTGAAAAACCTCTCTCGGATGCACGACAGATGCCGTAAGACTTCCCACGGAAACATCGGTCAACGACAGAATATGATTCTTCGTGTTCAGCAGCATCACAGAAAAATGCTCCTTCTGCTCAAAACGATACCGAGGCATCGCATATTGCGCAGCATCCTCCGGCCCGTGAACGACCTCGATCTTTTCTGCCGCCTGACGATTCAGCCTTCGTCCCAGCTCCACAGCTGCCAAAATGGCTGCCGCCTTCGCCATACCGACCCCATGAATTCCGGAAAGTTCCGTTGGCGACATATGCACCATTGCGGAAAGTCCCATGTCCTTGTACTTTGCCAGAACCGACTCTGCCACACGAAGCACCGATACCTCCTTTGTACCCGTTCGCAAGAGAATAGCCAAAAGCTCCGCATTGCTGAGGCAATCCGCCCCAAATGCAATCAATTTCTCCCTTGGACGCTCATTTTGCGGCAGATCCCTTACCATGATCTCCATACAAATCCACCTTTGCCCTTTCGGCAAGCTGGCAGACTGCCCGCAGAGGAAGTCCGACTACATTGGAATAGGAACCACGGATCCCTTCAATAAATACGGCAGCACGTCCCTGCAGGGCATAAGCTCCCGCCTTATCCATCGGCTCTCCTGTTGCTACATAGTCCTCGATCTCTTCCTGCGTCAATTCAGCAAAGCAGACTTCTGTCACGGCAACGTCCGAATAGACCCTGCCCTCCACAACAAAAGCAATTCCGGTCAGCACCTGATGCGTCCTCCCCGACAGCTTGGATAACATCTGCTTTGCCGCCTCACCGTCAGCCGGCTTGCCATACACATGCCCATCCAAAGCAACAACAGTATCTGCGCCGAGAATCGAGTATTCCCCCATTTCCCCTGCTACTGCCAATGCCTTCGCTTGAGCGTTCTGCACGACCAGATCCTTGGGCAGAAGCGTTTCATCCGTTATCTCCTCCGCATGGCTGGCATGCACAAGAAAATCACAGCCGATCTGCTGCAACAGTGCCTGCCTTCTCGGTGATTCCGAAGCCAAAACAAACATGACGATCCCCCCTCAATACTTCCTGTACAAAAACAATGCCAGCACCACGCCTAAAATACTCATCAGGTTCGGCGTAAAGGAAAAACCAACTGCCAGCTTGATGACATACAAATTCAGCGTAAATGACGGAATCTCCAAAATAGGATAAGTGGAAACAAGATACGGCAGAAGGGACTGCAGGGCATCCACCCCCTGCAAAAGCTCCCCCAAGACTCCTCCGATCACGGCACCGGAAACAAGAAAAATAATACAAAAACCAATACGCCGGCCGCCACTTGACTTTAACATAAAACAACCCCCAAGAATCTATACTTGTGTTTCTACAAAGTACATTTGTTTTCCTGCTAAAAGGAGAAATTTATTTTATAACGCCATTGTTCAAGAAAATGCCATAAGCATTTTCCCTCCAATTTGCGTTTCAACGAAGCGGGAGATATGCTCACCGCTTGTTAAAATTTGTCTCCCCCACTTACAGCAAGCTGTTGAAGAAGGGGACATCTT
>JAZLHW010000033.1:0-4193 GCA_045617105.1 Selenomonadaceae bacterium
ATATAATATAGGCAGGCGGTGATGCGTATGAGTAATGAAGTTGAATTCAAGAACAGAGATCGATTTATCCAGCTGGGAATTGCTATATCTGCACTTCGGAAGATGCGTGGAATGTCACAGGAGCAGCTTGCGGAGAAAGCAAATCTTAGCAGATCCCATTTAAGTGCGATTGAAGCACCCGGAATTGTTCGCCCGTTCTCTTTGGAGGTTTTCTATAACATTGCCGATGCGCTGGAAATTGATCCGGCAGACCTGATTAACGCATCCGTCTTTCCAGATCAGGTAATCAAAAAGAAATAACGAAAAGCCGTGGAATCCTGATCTATCGATTCCACGGCTCCATTTTGACTTATTTTCGCTTTTTCCTATTTCCTTTTCCGTGTGTCTGTCCTGGAATCCCTTTCCCTCTCTGATTGTTATAGCTTTTCAGATGAGTTGACTTTTTCAGAATATTGATCTGTGTCACAAATTCCTCCGGGGTCAGATTGTCATAATCAATCCCCAAGGATGCCAGAAACAGCCGTGCTTTCTTTTCTTCCTCGGTACCTTTGTGATTCATCACATCTTTCAACTGTTCCTGAACCTACGCAACCGGGGAGGCTGTATCGGCGGGTAAGGGATCTTTCCTGTGAGCTTCGCGAATGTCCCGCATGATGCCGTGCATATCCTTGTGAACTACATGACCGAAATAATCATCCTCAGTGATCTGGGCAAGCTCCAATGTGCGCATATACAGATCATTCTCACCAGGATGGTACTGCTGCATGATCTTCTGCCGGGAGGATTCCAGCATGGTGTTCATGTCGTTGATCCGCATATCGGCAATGCGGTCAACAAAGATTTCAATGTCCACCATCAGCCGCTGAAAGTCCCTGTGCAGAGCCATTTCGGACAGCAGCCGGGTATTCAGCTTCCCGCTTTTCAACAAATCAATCATATCATCACCCAAATGCAGATCGTGCAGGTCTGTATTTGGGTGATTTTTTGTTTCTGTCAGTCCCAGCAGATAATCCGTGGACACGCCGTAGAACTTTGCCAACGCAGCGATGCTAAATGGGCTGATGTCCTTGTAATCGTCGGATTCATATTTGCCCAGTGCGGATTTGGAAATGCCGGTAGCATCTGACAGCTGTTCCAAGGTCAAATGTTTTTCTACACGCAAATCCTTCAATCTTTCCTGAATTGTCAATTTTACATTCATGTTTTATCAACTCTTTCCTTTGTTTTCATTAGAACAATACACTTATCCATAAGCGTGGAAATTTACGATTTTTGAGCCTTTTTCCATCCTCTTAGACATACGGCACAAGGCTCTTTTTTATGATATGTTGGAATTATAGGCACATGACCGTCCGAAATAGATATGACCCTCCGGGAAGCATCGCCATGACTGTGTAAACACGAGCGTGCCAAAAAGGGCCGATACGCCGGGTTGAGACACCGGGCAGGAACGTGTTCGGGTAGAGCGGCACACAATTACAAAACACATTTTTTAGGAGGGAGCTTACCAATCTATCCACAGGAGGTTTCGCCCTTGCACAAATACTAGTTCGTCCATCCACCCATCAACCAAATTTAGAAAGGAAATTATATTATGAATACCGTTATGAAAGTCAAAACCATTCTGCGCCATCTGCGGGAAAGAGAGGTACTATGGATCAAATTCCGAATGCCATTACGCTGACCCGCAGAATCGGAAACACACATTATCGAACCCGCATTCACTTCTCCACGGAATCCAAGGCGACCTTTGAAGAAAAAATCATGCACCTTGTTCAGAACGAGGGGCTGGAAACCTGCGAAAAGTGTGATATAATGAGTTCACCACAAACGAGCCGTCAGTCTGAAAGGAGCGCAGTATGAGCGCAATTCAGAGTGAGGCAAAGATTACAGCTTTATATGAAAGACTGTCCCGTGACGATGACCTCGCCGGGGACTCGAACTCCATTATTAACCAGAAACACTACTTGGAATCCTTTGCTCAGCAGCATGGCTACACCAACTGTGTCCACTATACGGATGACGGTTGGAGCGGTGGCAATTTTGAACGCCCGGACTGGAAGCGGCTCATTGCCGATATTGAAGCCGGGAAAGTCGGTGCTGTTATTGTTAAGGATATGAGCCGTGTCGGTCGTGACTATTTGCAGACCGGCTTCTACACCGAAGTAATGTTCCGGCAGTATGGGGTTCATTTTATTGCCATAGCCAACAATGTGGACAGCGAGGATGCAGGAAGCAACGAATTTGCGCCCTTCCTCAACATCATGAACGAGTGGTACCTCCGGGATCAGTCCCGGAAGGTTGCCGCCGCTTACCGCATCAAAGGCAATCAAGGCAAGCCAACCACCACACAGGCCATCTACGGATACCGCAAAGACCCCAATGACAAGGATCACTGGATCATCGACGAGGAAGCCGCTCAGGTTGTCCGCCGCATCTTCCAACTGAGCATCGAAGGATTCGGTGTCTATAAGATTGCCAAGATCCTGACAGCGGATAAGATTCTGTGTCCTGCCCACTACCTTGCTCAGCAGGGCTGGGGCAGCCACAAGAATACGATTGATCCCAACCGTCCCTATGACTGGTACGGCAACACCGTCAGCCTGATTCTCTCCAAGCCGGAGTATATGGGGCATACCGTCAACTTCCGCACACACAAGAAATCATACAAGGACAAACGGGTAATAAATGCCCCGGATGAATGGGCTGTTTTTGAAAATACCCACGAAGCCATTGTGGATGCGGATACCTGGCATCTGGCACAGCACACCAAACGAACCAAACGCCGCACAGATACCACCGGCGTTGCCAATCCGCTGACGGGACTGATGTTCTGCGCCGACTGCGGTGCCAAGATGTACAACCATCGCAATACTCATGCGGGAGATTCAGGCAAGCCCTACACCAACGATTTGTATAACTGCTCTACCTACACCCTCTCCCAGCAACGGGAAAAAAGGGTTTGTTCCTCCCACAGTATCAGCACACGAGCGGTGAGGGAGTTGCTGTTGGATGCCATTCAGCGGATCAGTCAGTACGCCATTCAGAACGAAGCAGAGTTTATCCAGAAGCTGCGAGAATCCAGTGAAATTCAGCGGACGGAGGAAGCCAAGGAACTGAAAAAGAAAATCAGCCGTGCCAAGAAACGCTCAGCCGAGTTGGATGTACTGCTGAAAAAACTCTATGAATCCTATGCAATGGAGAAGATTCCCGAAAAGCGGTTCGCCCTGCTGTCCTCGGAATATGAAAAAGAGCAGGAGGAACTGAACGATAGTATTCAGGCAGACCAGGCGGCTCTGAATGTATTTCAGGAGGACAACAGCCGCATTGACCGCTTTATGGCTCTGGTACGGAAGTATCGGGACTTCACCGAACTGACCACGCCCATGATTCATGAGTTTGTAGAGAAGATTCTCGTCCATGCCCCTGAGAAGATCGACGGTGTGCGGTACATGGATGTGGACATCTACTTCAGCTTCATCGGAAGATTTACTGTCCCGGAGCCGGAACCCACAGTGGAAGACTTGGCGGAAGCCGAGGCGCTTCAAAAAAAACGAGCTGCCAACCGTCGGAAATACGAACGGCGCAAGGAACGGATGCAGCAGATCAAGGAAGGCATTATCGCCCCGGATCAGCCATACGATGTGGTCTGTATCACCTGCGGCAAGGCATTCCAGTCCATGCGCCCGCAGGCAAAGTATTGTACCCCAGCGTGTCAGCAGCGGTATTACCGGCAGACCAAGCAAGAGAAAACAGCATAAGGAAAGTCAGAACGGCTTGCAGAGGAATGTCTGTGAGCCGTTCTCCTTTTATCCCCAATTATATATCAACACCATTTTCACAACAACCATTTACGAAAGGATTAACAAATATGGATTTTACTTTTAATAAGATCAACACCGAACCCGTTGTAATCGGGGTCGATCATGGCTTCGGCAACATGAAAACCGCCCACTGCTGCTTCAAAACCGGCGTGGCCGTCTATGAAAAGGAACCTACCTTCAAGACCAATATGCTCACCTATGACAGGAAGTTTTATCTGATTGGCGAGGAACACAAGGAGTTTCAGGCAGACAAGATGAAGGATCAGGACTACTATATTCTGACTCTTGCCGCTGTTGCACAGGAGCTTCACTTCCGGGACATGACCTCTGCCACCGTTTGGCTGGCAGCCGGTCTGCCCCTCACCTGGG
>JAZLHW010000034.1:0-8202 GCA_045617105.1 Selenomonadaceae bacterium
AGCTGTGTGTTCATAGATATAATAAATTCCTTTCACTTTTGCATTTTGTTATTTCTTGTGAGCTTTGCCATGAACAGATAGGTGAATTCTAGTTTCATATTATATAAAAGAAGTTTATTTTTTTCCAGTTTAAATGAATGGCTGCTGCAATTTTTTCAGACGCATTGAATTTGTGCTCCTGCTGTAAATTCATGTTGTTGTACCTTGACACTGTTTTCTGCCTATGCTTTAATGAAACGGATAAAGAACATATATTTTTGTTGGAGGGATAGGAAATTGGATCTTAGTTTCGTTGAGCTGTTAAAGACCGTGATTTTGGGTATCGTAGAGGGTCTTACGGAGTGGCTTCCTGTGAGCAGCACAGGACACATGATTTTGGTAGATGAGTTTATAAAACTGGACGTGAGCAAGTCCTTTATGGACATGTTCTTGGTCGTGATTCAGCTTGGTGCTATTTTGGCAGTTGTCGTATTGAACTTTGAGAAGCTGAATCCTTTTTCGTCCTTTAAGTCAAAACGGGAAAAAAAGGATACCATCGATCTTTGGTGCAAGGTATGTGTTGCTTGCGTTCCGGCTGCCGTTATCGGACTGATGTTCAACAAATACATGGAAGAACATTTCATGACGGCTCCTGTAGTTGCGGCAACTTTGATCTTTTATGGAATTATGTTTATTCTGGTGGAAAACTACAATAAACATCGCCGTCCGCGAGTGACTGATCTGGATCGATTGGATTATCGGACAGCATTTATCATAGGTCTCTTTCAGGTGCTTTCCTTGGTGCCGGGAACATCACGTTCCGGAGCGACTATTTTAGGCGGTATTCTTTTTGGTGCATCTCGCTATGTGGCAGCAGAATTCACCTTTTTTCTTGCAATTCCTGTTATGTTCGGGGCAAGTGCATTGAAGTTAGTAAAGTTTGGTTTCCACTATACAGGGGAAGAAATTCTGATTATGGTAGTTGGCATGGTGACAGCATTCATTGTGTCGATTCTCTCGATCAAGTTCCTGCTTCGCTATATCAAGAACAATGATTTCAAGGCATTTGGCTGGTACCGTATTGCACTTGGTATTGTAGTTATTGCATATTTGTTCTTGGTAGGAGATCCTACGGCAAACCAGTGAGAAGGAGCGGAGGAGCAGCATGAAAATCATTGCAGGGCTTGGGAACCCAGGGACGGAATATGCCAAAACCAGACATAATGCCGGTTTTATGCTAATGGATGCATTAGCGGAAAAGCTTGGAGAGGACAGCTGGCGGGAAAAGTACGATGCGTTGGTTTTGGAAAGCCGTATCGGTGCAGAAAAGGTGCTTTTGGTCAAGCCGCTCACTTATATGAACGAGAGCGGGAGGGCAATTGGTGCCTTGATGAATTGGTACAAGCTGGAGACGGAGGATCTCATTGTAGCACATGACGATATGGATATTCCTGTTGGGACGATTCGTATTCGCAAGAAGGGAAGTGCAGGTGGGCACAATGGCATAAAGTCTATCCTGACGCATGTGGAAGATGAGAATTTTGCCCGTATACGTATCGGTATTGGCAGACCGCTGCCTGGCTGGACTGTGGTGAAGCATGTATTGGCTGCTTTTCCGGAGGAAGATGTCCCAAAGGTTCGGGAGGCAGTGAAGAGCTTGGTTCCTGCCGTGGAATGTATGGTGACGGAAGGCGTAGATCTGGCAATGAATCGGTTCAATTCACGCAAAACCAAGAAGCAGGAAGAAACATAACTCATTCGTTGGGAGGATGGCAAAATGGCAGAGATTACGGCACTTTATGCAGATGAAAACGGGGAAATCTTCGATGTACCTGGCTTTGCGGGAATGGGGCAGATCAACAGGGAGACGGTTCTGCTTACACCGCAGGATTTGATTCCCCTTCCAGAAAGTGCAGATCTGATGTTTTTGCCCGATCGCCTAGCTATTGGCATGAGCCCTGAGGGAGAGATTTTGCCGCTGACAGGCAGGGCAGTGGCAGCTATTCTTCCTGCAGGATATACGAGACTCTTTCTTCCTGCTTATGAAAAGACGGAGGGGGCAAACCAGCTCCCTCTCTATGGCTATACAGCAGTGGTGGTTTATAAGGACGAGCTTTACGCAGCTGCTGTTTACACAGATGAGAATGATAAATGGGACCCTGTGCATTACAATACGCATGACTTAAAGAAGCTGGTGCAGCGTACAAAGAAAGATCTGAAGGGAAATCGGATCGTGGAGCAGGTCGGCAACTGTTCCTTGCAGTGGCATTGCTGTACGGCACAGAATCTTTTTTATCGCCGTTGGGAGGCTGGGATTCCAACATCTCCCGTCTGCAATGCAAACTGCTTTGGCTGTATTTCCTTGCAGCCTGCAGAATGTTGTCCATCGCCGCAGAGCAGGATATCCTTTCGCCCAACGCCGGAAGAAATTGCGGAAGTTGGCATTTACCATCTTTCAGTTGCACCGAATGCTATTGTAAGCTTTGGGCAAGGCTGTGAGGGAGAGCCTTCTTTGGCTTTTGAGGCAATATCTGAGGGGATTCGATTGATTCGCAAAAAGACAGGACGTGGACAGATCAACATGAATTCCAATGCGGGGTATACGGAAGGTATAAAGAAGATCGTGGATGCCGGACTGGATTCCCTGCGTGTCTCTATCATCAGTGCAAGGGAGGAAGGCTATAATGCTTATTATCGTGCCTCCTACCAGCTTTCCGATGTAAAGGAATCCATTCGGTATGCCTTGGCACATGGGGTTTATGTGTCCTTGAATATGCTTACTTTTCCGGGATTCAATGACCGTGAGGAGGAACTTGAGGCTTGGCAGGAATTTTTTCATGAGCTGCCTGTTCAGATGATACAGGTGAGAAACCTCAACGTGGATCCCGATGCATTTTTGGATATTATGCCGCCTGCACAAGGGAAGATCCTTGGAACTAAAAGCTTTTTGGAATGTTTGCATAAGGACTTTCCTCAGCTTGTGATAGGCAGCTTCAGTCATTATGTGGAATAGAAAATTTTTTGAGAAGCAACAGGGGAGAATCGTATTTTTGCTGTGCAGCAAAAAAGGATTTTTAGTTAGCTGGGCGAATACTAATAGATAGCAAGAATAGTAAGGTTATCATAAGAGTTACAGAGGGGGACTTTTTATGTTGCGAGACAGTATTAAGGACAACATGGAGAAAAAACGTGAATTCCTTGAGGATATTTTTGACTTGGCACTGGAGCAGTCTACGGGTTCTCGAGGCAAGGTCAGCGGGGCACTTTCTCCGTTTCGTGTTGATATGACTGAGACAGATGCCAGATATGAGATCGTGGCAGAGCTTCCTGGATTTTCCAAGGAAGAAATCACGGTTTCCTATGTGGAGGATTCTCAGTTGATCATTCGGGCAGAACGTGCAGAAGTAGAGGACGATACGGTACGCTACATTTACAAGGAACGCCGCACTGGTGAATTTGAGCGTGCTTTTCATGTGGAAGATATTGTCAAGGAAGAGGTTTCCGTTGCCTACGAGAATGGACTCTTGCATATTGTGCTTCCAAAGGCTGCCAAGGAAGAAAACAAGACCATTTTTGATATTAACTAACGAAAGCAGGGGCTGATTGGCTTCTAAGGACATGCAAATACTGCGTGTCCTTTTTTCATAAAAATAAAGAATAACGAAAATGAGAAGGATATGCCCTCGCATTGGTTTAGGAGTGTGTTGATTCATTGCTGTATACGCTTGGTTAGAAGATTTTAACAGTGTTTCCCTAGACAAAGAAAAATGAAAGTGCTATAGTAGAAACAATAATTTTCAAGAAAGCTTAGGAAAGAAGGGGTTACGTTGGCATACTATTTTGAGGAACCGTCGCATACTTTTGGGGAGTATCTTCTTGTTCCGGGATATTCTTCCGATCAATGCATTCCTACGAATGTTTCTCTGAAAACGCCGCTGGTAAAGTTCAAGAAGGGCGAAGAACCAAAGATTTCCATGAATATTCCAATGACGTCTGCTATCATGCAGGCGGTTTCCGATGATTCCATGGCGATTGCGCTTGCAAAAGAAGGCGGTGTCTCTTTTATTTATGGCTCGCAGTCGATTCGCGAGGAAGCTGAGATGGTCCGCCGTGTCAAAAACTATAAATCTGGTTTTGTGGGCAGTGACTCTAACATTAAGCCGACAACGACTCTGGGGGAGATTCTCCGTCTTTTGGCAGAGACTGGTCATTCCACGATGGCAGTTACTGAGGATGGTACTTCCAACGGAAAGCTGCTTGGTATTGTGACGAGCCGTGATTATCGGGTCTCCCGCATGACGATGGACGTTCAGGCAAGGGATTTCATGACACCTTTTGAGAAGTTGATCTATGCAGATGCGGAAACAACATCTCTTTCCCAAGCAAACGATATTATTTGGGAAAATAAGCTCAATATGCTTCCATTGGTCGATAAGGAGCAGCGTCTCCGTTACATGGTGTTCCGCAAGGATTATACGGATAACAAGGAAAATGCTTTGGAACTGATCGACAGGCAAAAGCGGTATATTGTTGGTGCAGGTATCAACACGCGTGATTATGCGGAGCGTGTTCCTGCCTTGCTGGATGCTGGTGCTGACGTGCTTTGCATTGATTCCTCGGAGGGCTTTTCTGAGTGGCAGCGGATCACGCTTCGATATATTCATGAGCATTTTGGCGAAGATGTCAAGGTGGGAGCAGGCAATGTCGTTGATGCGGAAGGTTTCCGTTTTCTTGCGGATGCCGGTGCTGACTTTATCAAGGTAGGTATTGGTGGCGGTTCTATTTGTATTACGCGTGAAACCAAGGGAATCGGTCGTGGACAGGCAACGGCTTTGATCGATGTGTGTGCAGAGCGTGACCGTTATTATGAGGAAACGGGTATCTATATCCCTGTTTGTTCCGATGGCGGTATCGTGCATGATTATCATATGACGCTGGCATTGGCTATGGGAGCAGATTTCCTTATGCTGGGACGCTATTTCTCCCGTTTTGATGAAAGCCCAACGGATAAGGTAAAGATCAATGGCACTTACTACAAGGAGTATTGGGGAGAAGGTTCTAACCGTGCCCGCAACTGGCAGCGTTATGACCTTGGCGGCTCCAAAAAGCTTTCTTTCGAGGAAGGCGTGGATTCTTATGTGCCGTATGCAGGCTCTCTCAAGAGCAACGTGAGCGTTACGCTTGCCAAGATCCGTTCTACGATGTGCAACTGCGGTTCCCTGTCCCTTGCAGAATTCCGTGACAAGGCAAAACTGACCTTGGTATCTGCTACGAGTATCGTTGAAGGCGGTTCTCATGATGTTATTTTGCGTGACAAATTCCAGACACGCTAATATGTAAGGAAATGTGAAAAATTTTTGATATTCTGTTGTAAGCAGTGTATGTTTAAGATACGTTGCTTGAACAATAATAAATACGATCCCAACCATAAAATGTATTATGGTTGGGAGCGTATTTATTATTTGCAAAAAAAATATCCTCGACCAGCAATAGCCGAGGATAAGATGAATTTTTTTATGCGTTTGCCTTGCGGAATTTTTCCATGAAGTCAACGAGTGCTTCGCAGCCCTCATAAGGCATTGCGTTATAGATGGAAGTGCGCATGCCGCCAACGGAACGATGTCCTTTGACACCGCCGAGCTTGCACTCAAGAGCCTCTGCAACGAACTTCTTTTCAAGTTCTTCACTCGGGAGGCGGAACGTCACATTCATAAAGGAACGGCTGTCCTTGTCTGCATGTCCTTTGTAGAAGCCGTTGGAATTGTCGATCGCATCATAGACAAGGTTTGCCTTTTTCTTGTTGCGTTCTTCCATTACGGCAAGACCGCCCTGCGATTTGATCCATGCAGCTACTTTGCCAACCATGTAGATGCAGAAAGCAGGAGGTGTATTGTAAAGTGAATCCTTGCTGTAGAACGTATCATAGCGGAACATCGTAGGAAGGTTCTCAGGACTCTTTTCTATCATGCTCTTCTTTGCGACAACGAGGACGCAGCCAGCAGGACCGAGATTCTTCTGAACGCCTGCATAGATGAGGTCAAATTTTTTGAAGTCCATTGGTCTTGAGAGCATATCGGAGGACATATCAGCGATCAAAGGAATCCCCTTGGTATCTGGGATATAATGATACTCCGTTCCGTAAATCGTGTTGTTGTTGCAGATATGAAGGTATGCAGCATTATCACTGATCTTCAGCTCGTCCTGCGTTGGGATATGACGGAACTCGACATCCTTGCTGGAGGCAGCGACTTCGCCAACGCCCAAAATCTGAGCTTCCTTGTAAGCCTTGGAGGAGAAGCTTCCAGAGAGGACATAGTTTCCTGGATGTTCCTTCGTTGCGAAATTCAGGGGAACCATGTCAAACTGGGTGCTGGCACCGCCTTGAATGAAAAGAACCTCGTAATCGTCACCAAGTCCCATGAGTTCCTTGATGTCTGCCTTTGCCTTTTGATGTACTTCATCGTACTGCTTGGCACGATGGCTGATCTCCAAAATCGACATGCCGCTTTCATTGAAATTTAAGAACTCAGCCTGTGCTTCCTTGAGAACCTCAAGAGGAAGAACGGCAGGCCCTGGATTGAAGTTGTAAATACGATTTGCTTCCATTGGAAAACCTCCTGCATGGTAGATAATGTTTTTTAGCAGTCCATCTATTCCGTTTATATGTTGTGGACATTCGATATTAAGTAACATTTTATCGCTAAAGTATAGGAAAAGCAAGGAGAAGTTTGTTTATGTCCAGCGAGTTCTGTGTTACACTGTATAAGATGTGATCGTTCAAGTTTGTATCGTATATCTGAAATGGAAGAGGAGTCAGATGGCAGAGTATGGTTCACAGGATAAAATTTCAATGGAAACAGATCGTTTGAGAATATATGCAGCATCGAAAGAACAGATGGAGTCATTCATAGCTGTACAATCAATAGACGTTCTGAAAGCAGCTTACCAAGAAATGCTTGATGGCTGTCTGGCACATTCTGATCAATGGGTGTGGTATGCCATTTGGATGGTCGAACTTAAAGATGGTACACACATAGGTGAAATTTGTTTCAAAGGGATAGATGCGGCAGGCAGTGTTGAGATCGGTTATGGCGTCTCAAGCAAATATGAAGGCCGTGGATATGCAGCGGAAGCCGTATCCGCCATTACGGATTGGGCATTGAAGCAGCAAGGCGTAACTTGTATAAAAGCAGAAACGGACGAGGGGAATATTGCTTCTCAATGCGTCCTCCGAAAAGCAGGTTTTGAGCAAACGGGAAAGCTGGGAGAAGAAGGCCCTTTATTTTTACGCAAAAAGTGTGAAGTGGTATGAAATTCAGCTTGTGAAACGGGAGGGGGCTGCAGGCGACAGCGTGTACCGTTCTTTTGTTGTATATGAGATATGAGGTTTGGAAAATGATGAAAAAAAACGATCTGACACGGGAACTTGACTTATATATCAAAAAGAATTATCGACCAGAGGGCGTTGACCTCGAAGACATTATTGGTTGTGGGTTGGATGGTTTAAGAGGTTTTGCTGGACCTCCTCGCAATATGAGCTGGGCACTGGACTTCTTTTTGAAGAAGATGGAGCTGTCCTTCTCGGAGAAGCTCATGCAGCTTATCGAACATAAGGGGCGTAAGCCTTCTGAAGTTTACTCGAAAGCTGGTATCACCAAGAACCTGTTCTCCAAAATCAAGCATGATAATGAATACCACCCTACCAAGGAGACAGCTTTGGCTTTTGCTGTCGCACTCCATCTTGACTTGGACGAGACAGCAGATCTGCTGAAACGGGCAGGGTATACACTCTCTCACAGCAGCGAGAGTGATCTTATTGTGGAGTTCTTTATTGGGCGGGGGATTTACAACATCGACGAGATCAACAATCAGCTCGACTGTCGTGGGCATAAACCTCTGACCAACTGGCGGAGATCCGCAGATGCATAAAGTTTTTTCAAATAGGGTGTGGCAAGATGCAAAAACATTTTGTCACACCTTTTTTTATTTTCTCTTTGATTATATTACTCGTTGTCGTTACTGAAAAATCAGGCAAAGTTTCTGGGAAAATTGCCCAGCATTGCGGACAAAATCATGGTTCATAAACAGCAGTCCTCTTTTTTATTCTTCTTGTCACAGGTGTTTGAATACGATAAAATGAAAGCAAGAAAAGGTGCAGGGGGCGAGAATTTCGTGCGAAGGATCAAGACATTTGACGAGCTGACGATACAGGATAATTTTATC
>JAZLHW010000035.1:0-2339 GCA_045617105.1 Selenomonadaceae bacterium
GAAGATATGAAAATTTCAAAGGTGAAGCATACAAGAGTGGCTGTTGGAAGGAAGAACAGTCAAAGTACGGTAGGCGGGCTTTTGTACAAGACACCGAATGGGAGTATTTATCCAAGCATAGAAGATCACATTCGAAATGTAGTTCGTGGAGCTAAGAGGATGTATCAGCCATTTAATGGGAATGCTGTCTATCAAGACAAAAAAAAGTCGGATAAAGAAGACAAGGAAGTAAAACGGTACTCTTCGGCAGAAAAGAATATTACAGCTTTGGCAAAGGAGATCGTTGATAAAATCACAGGAAATAGTATGGGAAAAACTGCGGATATCTCTTGCTTGTCCCACACGCTTCATCAAATCTATGAAGCGAAAGATTCCAAGCAGACCTTTGAGGAATTCGTAAAAAGCTTTGTTTCGTATATCGCACAGAAAAGACTGCGAAAATCATTGAAAAGGAAGTTTAACGATAAAAATAGGGAATATGATATCGCAGATATCCTGATTCGGAAGATCTGTGACAAGATAACGGGCAACAAAAAAACTGTCACGCAGGAAGAATGTGCAGCCTTTAAGAAAATGGTATCTTTGGATTTTGAAAAGAAGGAACAGATTCAGCAGCTGACAAAGTCTATCCAGAATGGAGCGGTACGGGTGCAGGTGCAAAACATAGGAGGCGTGCCGAAATTAGTGCTTCCGAGCAGCCTGAACCAGTCAGCACGGGACAAGAAATACCTGTTTGATTTTGTCAAGGATTTTGCAAATGGACAAGAAGAACAGGATCTTCTCATCAAGCAGGCAAAGGCTGTTTTTGTGCTGTATGTCTGCGGCGTGGAAAAAGGTAGCGTTTATTATGACAATCTTTTCATCGGGGGAGGTTCTGCATGGAACTGGAAGGGGATGCTTCCAGAGGATGCCGACAATTTCAGTGAGGAAGCTTATCGGCTGTGCGTGGAACGGAATGAGTATTTGGACAAGGGCGAAAAAAGAAATGCCGATTTGTGCAAAGAAAAAATCAAAAAAGTGCTGCAAAAGAAGCTTGCCGATAATTATCGCAGCGCCAAGGATTTTTTGGAAAAAGACAGCCATTTGAAGGAGGAGCAGTTTCACTATGCTATGCTTTGGCTGAAATATTGCCAGAAGAAAGTGGAAAATATTTTGGTGAAGAAAACCCCATCTCTTATGAAATTGGGATGTGCCTTCCTCTGCCGCAGGGTTTTTCGTGAGTGGAGCTCCTATATTGCAATGAAATATGTGGATCTCGGAAAAGGCGTGTACCATTTTGCAACTCCCCAAAATCCATACGACCTGTCGCAGAAGACCGTATTCGGGGAAATTCGGGAAGAATTTCGTTCCGGAATCACAAGCTTTGATTATGAGCGTATCAAGGCGGAGGAGAGCCTAAAGCGCAATATGGCAATTTCGGCTACCTATGCGGCAACGACCTTTGCCAACAGTGTCAGCTCTGCGGAAAGCAGAACGGCTCTGTCAGAAAGTGGCGATAAAAAAGACGATAAATCAGATATCCTCATGTATAAAAAGGAGGAACTGGATAGTGTCTTGTATAAAGACAGTATGCGCCGTATGCTTCAGTTCTTTGGAGGAATCAGCAAATGGGGAGAACTTACGGAACTTGTTGAGCCATTGGAACTTGCGCAGTGCTTCCAAAGTGCGATCAAGAATATCCGCAACTACAGCTATCATTATGGGCCAAAGATCAATCCGCATGTGGAAGGCATGGATGTACTGAAAGAATTGTTTGAAAAAGAATATGATGGGCTGAAAAACATCTTTGTATCCAAGTATTATTCCAACAATGTTCCTATGTTTTATCAGAAGGAAGATATCATTTCCTTGGTTAATTTGCTGTACAGCAACGAAAATGAGTGTCCGGCACAGATTCCGTCTTTTGCCAATATCCTGCCCAGAAAGGGAGCGGCGGAATACATACGCACGCGAATTGCTCCCGGTTTTTGCAAGCCGGGGAAGCAGTCCAATGAGGTTATGGAGAAATTCCACTCCTCTGCCTATTTCCTGCTGAAGGAAATTTATTATAATGGTTTTTTGCAGGAAACGGATCTCAGGGAGCGATTCCTGCAGGCAATAGATTCCTATTCTCCGCAGGAGGATGAGCTTGCCTTTGAGGATTTCAAAAAGAGAATCAGTACATTGCGGGGATTGACATTTGGGGAAATCTGTCAGCAAATTATGACAGATGTCAATTTGCAGAATCAGGGCATCAAAAAGATACGGACGACCGATCAGAAAAATAATGCGCTCCACAAGGATATCTACCAGCATTATAAGATGCTGCTGATGAAGTTTATACGAGATGCATTTTGTGC
>JAZLHW010000036.1:0-1237 GCA_045617105.1 Selenomonadaceae bacterium
GTCGCCGCTTCTGCCATGCTGCACGAATAGGCTCCCCCTGCCAGAAGCCAAGCCAATACAAATGCCGTTAGTTGATCATTCTTAGGATGCTGCATCATAATCCCTGCTTTCTTCGTCTTTCTCAAAAGCATCTCTATCCATCCTGCTTGCTTTTCCCCGTCATGGGCAACAAACCCATTCGGAAAAACGGCTGTATTCCCTGCGCCCCTTGTTTCGTCTGACGAAAAACCAAGCCATCCGAATACATCGACTTGCTAGAGCCTGCGTTGCATCATCTTATCCGTTGCACAAAAATTCCAAAAATTTGTATTTAAATATAGTACTATATTCTACGGGGGGGGAGATAATCCTCCCTATTTTTTACGTTTTCCACAATTTTTTCATAAAAAAAAACAAGACAAGGCGAAAACTCGCCCTGCCCTGTGGATAACTTCTGTTTATTCCAATATACATTTTTACCTTTCTCACATAGCACAGACCACGGAATCATGCTATACTTTTCTTGTTGCCAACCTCCGAATCTGGCACGGAGAGGAGGGCTGTTCCATGCTGGATTCCTCATTCTTGAATTCGGTTGTTGCTGGCGTAGCATCGTGTGCGATTTGGTACTACGTCCAGAAGTGGTTAGAGCGTTAGTTCGCACGGCAACACTAGCCCATGAGAAATCCCCCCGATGTGCGGTCGGGGGGATTTTGCTGTCCATGGGGACACCTCATTCTTGTATGACTAGTATACCACGTCATCACGGCTATTTCAAGCCTGTTTCCGCAAATGGAAGGAAAACCATTGCTTGCTATCTGCTTCAAAATAGGGCATAATTGAGTCAAACATCAAAAGGAGATGACTGGCATGAAAACAATCAGCATCAGATTAGAAGATTCCATTTACGAAGAGCTTGGAGCTATGCTGGACGCAATGGGACAGACCAAGCAGACCTTTTATGAAACCTTTACCAGAACTGCATTAAGAGAAAGAAGCATCCCTTTTATCATAAAAGCACCTTTGGTAAGCAAAGATTCTGACACAGACAGAAAAATGGCGGCTTTTGCTGAATTGAAAGCAATGAGAAAAAGCATTACCGAAGATATTGATTATTAACAAGCGGTAAGCATATCTCCCGCTTCGTTGAACCGCAAATTGGAGGGAAAATGCTTATGGCATTTTCTTGAACAATGGCGTTATAATACTCGACAATCAAAGGAACAGAATTCAGCAGACATGCCTGATAACACCCACA
>JAZLHW010000037.1:0-1536 GCA_045617105.1 Selenomonadaceae bacterium
GATCTGTACGCCTATTGATGGAAAGCGGTTGGATGAGCTTGCTATATCTCCTATGGTTGTAAATAATACGGATAATCATGAGACTGCTTTTACGGTATCGATTGATGCCTATGAGACGGATACGGGAATTTCGGCATATGAGCGGTGCCAAACGATAAAGAAGCTGTTGGATCCCAAGGCAAAGCCCTCTGATTTCCGCCGTCCAGGGCATGTGTTTCCTCTGCGTTCTGTCCCCGGCGGAGTGCTGCGCCGTGCGGGACATACGGAAACGACAACAGATCTGGCACGTTTAGCAGGATTTTATCCAGCAGGTCTTTGCTGTGAAATCATGGATGATGATGGTCATATGATGCGTGTTCCGGGACTTATCGAATTTTCCAAGAAGCATGGGCTGCATATGATTACCGTAAGATCCTTGATTGAGTACAGGAAAAGTACGGAATCCTTTGTGTCCAAGGTAGCAGATGTAGATTTTCCCAGCAAGTTTGGGCATTTTCGTATTCAGGCATTTGAATGCCAGCTGGATGGGAAGTGCCATTTGGCGATCGTCAAGGGGGATGTCAGGGACAAGAAGAATGTTTTGGTCCGCCTTCACTCGGAATGTTTGACGGGAGATGCACTGGGTTCTCTGCGTTGTGATTGCGGAGACCAGCTTGCTGCTGCACTGAGGAAAATCGAGGAAGCAGGAGAAGGTGTGGTTCTGTACATGCGTCAGGAGGGGCGCGGTATTGGTCTTGCCAATAAGATGCGTGCGTATGAGCTTCAGGACGAAGGCAGGGATACTGTGGAGGCAAATGTGCTTTTGGGGTTTGCACCCGATCTTCGTGAATATGGGATTGGAGCACAAATTTTATCACAGCTGGGAATCACCAGTGTTCGATTGATGACAAACAATCCTTCCAAGCGTATCGGACTGGAAGGGTATGGCATTGAAATTGCGGAGCGTGTTCCCATTGTTATTCCGGCAAATAAATTTGATAAGAAATATTTGACCGTCAAAAAAATGAAAATGGGGCATGTTTTTGATGAGTCGCATGAGATATGATAGGAAGAATACTGCAGGCAAAGAACGGGGGAGAAAAAATGGCAAATGTGTTGGAGGGTTTTGTAACAGGGAAGGATCTGAAATTTGGTATCGTGGTGTCAAGATTTAATGAATTTATCACGAAAAAGCTTTTAGATGGAGCATTGGATACGCTTCACCGCCATGAGACCAAGGATGAAGATGTGGATGTGGCATGGGTTCCGGGGGCTTTTGAAATTCCTGTTATTGCCAAGAAGATGGCAGAAAGCGGGAAGTATGATGCGGTGATCTGTCTTGGCGCTGTCATTCGAGGTTCCACGACACATTATGATTATGTTTGCAATGAGGTATCCAAGGGTGTGGCACAGGTTGGCATGAGTACAGGCGTGCCAGTTATTTTTGGTGTGATCACGACAGAGAATATTGAGCAGGCGATTGAAAGGGCTGGCACAAAGGCAGGAAATAAAGGTGTTGATGGAGCTATGGCAGCTATGGAAATGGCAGATCTTTTA
>JAZLHW010000038.1:0-18586 GCA_045617105.1 Selenomonadaceae bacterium
TTTCAACGAAGCGGGAGATATGCTCACCGCTTGTTAAAATTTGGCTTCCCCCACTTACAGCAAGCTGTTGAAGAAGGGGACATCTTAGCTTCGTTATACTTTCAAATATAATATTTTGTAATATACTATTTTAAGAGGGAATCGCCATGCGTTTTATTGACAGAATTAACGAAATAACAACTTTAGAAAAGGAATATAAGCGCAGCAATGCTTCAATGGTTGTCATCTTCGGACGCCGTCGTGTTGGCAAAACAGAACTGATTCGTCACTTTATTCAAGATAAACCATCCCTTTATTTTCTGGCTACTGAAGAATCCGAATCCATGAATCGTGCGGCCTTTCAGGAACAAGCAGCTGACTTTTTGAACAGTGACTTGCTTCGTGGAAGCTCCATTGACCGTTGGGAACTGCTTTTTCAGCAACTGGTACTGGCAGCAACCGACCAACGACTGGTCATTGTTATAGACGAGTTCCAATATATCGGCAAAAGCGAACCTGCCTTCCTTTCCGTATTTCAACGCATCTGGGATACCATGCTCAGCAAAGCCAATGTAATGGTTATTCTCTGTGGTTCCTTAGTATCCATGATGATGTCCCAGACCCTAAATTACGACTCGCCCCTTTATGGCCGCCGTACCGCACAGATAAAACTTCGCCCCATAAAATTCAATCACTATCACGAATTTTTTGATGACGCACCTTCGGAAAAGGAACTCATCAAACGCTACAGTATCACTGGCGGCGTTCCTAAATATGTAGAAATGTTCCAACAATCACATGATCTGCGAGAAACGATCCGTGACAGCCTGCTGAATTCCTCCAGCTATCTTTTCGATGAACCCAATTTCCTGCTCCAAAAGGAAGTTACTGACATTGGAAGCTACTTTTCAATTTTGCGTATCATAGCAGCCGGCAACCATAAGCCATCCAAAATATCTGCCTTGATACAGCAGAAGCAAACCAACCTGCCTCGTTACCTCAAGGTTCTGATTGAACTTGACCTATTGGAGCGTGAGATTCCCATAACAGAAGCCAATCCTGATAAAAGCAAAAAGGGCCTCTATCAGATAAAAGATAACTTCATCAAATTCTGGTTCCAATTCGTCTATCCCAATCGCAGCTATATTGAAATGGGACACTCTGATGTAGTCCTGAACCGCTTGGAAAAAAATTTCATTGACAACCATGTCAGTTTCGTCTACGAAGATATCTGCAGGGAAAAGCTATGGGAACTTTCAGCTGAGGGACGGCTCCCCGGCATACTGGAAAAAGTTGGCCGCTGGTGGGACAATACGCATGAGATAGATGTTGTTGGTCTCTCCGAAGCAAATCATCTTCTCGTAGTCGGAGAATGCAAATACTGGAGCGACACCGTAGGCCCAAATAACCTTGCCCAGTTGGAGCAAAAAGCTTCTTTTATAGACTGGCATAAGGAAAAACGAAAAACCATCTATATACTGTTCAGTGTCAATGGCTTTAGTGATGACCTGAAAAGCATTATTACCGAACGTGAGGATGTCATACTTGTCTGATAGGATGCCCCTGCACGTTCGTCATAATGTCTCCTATAAATTCGCACACAAAGAAAATCTCAGGTCTTCCCATTTCTCAGGTATTTTTTGCAACCACTGCCCCTATAACTGCTCCTAAGACAGCCGCTGTATTGACATCGCCTTGCGAATAACGCCCATGGTTCTCATGATCTCTTCTCTCACGTTCCCTCCGTTCTCTTTCAAGCCGCTCATGCTCCTTCCTTTGCCGTTCCCTTTCCATGTGTTCACGATGTTCACGTTCTCTCCGTTCTCTTTCGAGCCGCTCACGCTCCTGCTTCTGCCGTTCCCATTCCGCACGTTCACGTTCTTTTTGTTCTCTTTCCACCCGCTCTCGCTCACGTCTCTCTCGTTCCTTTTCCATGCGCTCACGCTGGTGTTCCCTTTCTATCCGCTGACGTTCTCTTTCGAGCCGCTCACGCTCCTGTTTCTGACGTTCTCGCTCAATTCTCTGCTGTTCCGATTCCGGCCCATGCGGATGAGGCCCATTGCCATGGTGAAAAGCAGCCACTGGCGGGGCAGCCAAAGCAACAGGCACGGCTATCGTGCCTGCCATTCCCCAAGACATGATGCCGCACATCGTGACAGCTATCGTTTTTCTAAAAACATTCTTCATAAAAAAATCATTCCTTTACAAGTATATAGTGGCAGATCAATGATGCGATTTATGATGCCCATGATGATGATGTGAACGCGGCGGAGGAGGCGGGCAGCGGTGATGAGGACGTGACCGATACCACGGAGAATGCCTCCCAAAGATGACAGAAATACTCACTCCACCACCGCCGCGCCTGCAAGCATATTCTTGCTGTGTCTCCTGCGCAGCTGCCAAGGCATCCGTTGGCAATGCCGCCTCAAATGCAAAAATACTGCAAACTGCCAGCAAAACCCCTGCCATTCTTTTTTTTAATTCTGCTTTCACACCAATCATCTCACTTTCTGTCCACAAAACATAATTTCTCGCTGATGCTCAGCTTCTTTTTATCTTAAATGATAAACCTTCCATAAAGATGAGTTTTTCCTTAATGTTCCATAAAAAATTTCTTAAAAAACAATAAGAGAATCTGTAAAAAATATTGCAAAAAAGGAAAGATATACGTTATAATACCATTATATATTTTTTGAAACATACAGAAAGGATTTGTTGTCATGGAATCACGTAATCACTTGCTCCTTTCGCGAAAGGACATCGATCCCAAATATCGTCCCAAACTGGATGACATGCTCGCTATTGCAGAAGACTCCGCCTACCTTCTCTCCTCCGAGATCCTTTCCGCCCTCCCTGGCGATGAACGTCTGACCGTCTTGATCAAATCCGGAAACTCCATCGGCATTATCGAAGACATACCCGCCAATCCAGAGGAAGGGACAGAGGAAAAATATCGCACCATCGTACTGGATGACATTGCAACTGCGACACTTGCCGAACTGATTTCCGCTCCCAAAAAGAACCGAAAGGAATCGACCGGAAGACCTCCCAAATACAGTCTGGCACAGGAAGGAACCGATATTTTTATCCAGCATGTATACGAAGGGCAGTCCATAAAGTCCATTGCAGAAGAACATCGCATGAGCCCTACCACCGTCCAAAAGCTGCTGAACCGCTCCCGTCTGCAAGCCGCCGACAACTTCGTCAATGGCATTTGGCCGCTCTCCAAAGATTCCATTAATTGGGAAAAAAATCTGAAATTACTTCAATGGGCGATCCAGCACAGCACGGGTATCAAGCGTCAGCAGTACGAAGCTCTTTTTCAGCGAATTAAATAATACAATATTTATTTAATGTATTATTTAATTCTTAAAAACCGCCATTTGCAGGCTTTTGTTGCAAGGTTGCGATAACAATATATATAATTCGAAATAAATTTACATTACTCTTATTATATACTCATCTATTAAAACCCCGCCTTCGTTTCTTTTGCAAACGGAGACGGGGTTTTTCTTTACAGATTATTACATTATTCTAATTGTCTTTGTTATTGTTATTCATAAATGGGTTCAAAATCCTCTGCCCCATGTCCGCACATTGGGCAAGTAAAATCATTTGGCAATGTGCTTCCCTCATGGACATATCCGCAAATTTTGCAGCGCCAGCCCTTGATAGCTTTTCCTTGGCTTTGTACTTGTGTCTTAGGCTTTACATGTTCTTGATAATAAGCATAAGTAAGCGGTGGCTGTGTCCCAAGCATCTTAGCCTCCGTAACTTCTGCAACAAAAAGTGTATGCGTTCCCAAGTCCACCTGCGAAACGACCTTGCCGCAAAGTACAGCACAAGCCGAACTCCCAAGATAAGGTATCCCGTTTTCCGCTATGGGAAGCTCCCAGCCCTTCATCTTGTCAACATTTCTGCCGGATTGATATCCAAAATGCGCTATGGTCTCAAACGGGACTGTCTGATCCAGAATACTGAGCGTGAACTCTCCGCCTTCCTTTAAGAGGTCACAGGTATAGTTCTTGCTGATTACCGTAAGTGCAAGCCGAACAGGATCATTCGCCGCCTGCATGCAAGTATTCGTAATGCAGGCATTGACCTTTTCCCCAGATTTCACGGCAAGCAAAAAAACACCATAACTCAAGGAATACAGGGCTTTGGTTTCCATTCTTGACACCTCCATAAAATGTGCAGGACTGTACGATTTTTTCATTTTTCTATATTCTACCTTCTTCCTTGCGGCAATTCTAGTGCGAATTTTATGAAAATTTTGCTTTATTTTCCCGATTTCATCATCATGCTGCAAAAAGGCGGCTGTGCATTTCCCGCACAACCGCCGTATTTGCCCTGTAAGCCGTTTAATGAAGGTAACTAATAGGATTGATTGCCTGACCGTTAATTCGCACCTCATAATGGACGTGAGGGCCTGTACTGAATCCCGTACTGCCCATATATGCTATAACCTGTCCCCTGCGAACGCTCTGGCCTGCCACGACCACTACTTGGCATGCATGGCCATACCGTGTCATAACACCGTTTCCATGGTCAATGTCCACCATGTTCCCATAACCTCCGGAATTCCATCCTGCTACAGAAACAATGCCATCTGCCGTTGCCAGTATCGGAGTTCCCATATCATTGGCAATATCAATTCCCGGATGAAAATCCGATCCATTCCAACGCAGTCCATAAGGCGAACTTACAATGCCTTTTGCCGGCCAAATGGATGGAGTCGTGACGCTGAATCCCGGTGTGATGATGCCTCCCCCTCCATATTTCGCCTGTTGCTCCTTTATCTGTTCCTGAAGCTGGAATAGGCTTTCCTTATGCTTTGCCACATCTCTTTCCAGCTGATCTAGTACCATACTGACATTTTTTACATCAGGCTGCACATAAGGACCGCCTTGCCCATTATGCTCAAGATTTTCTTCCCCATTTTCTTGTGGGGTATCCTCTTTCTTTTCCTGCTCCTCCATAGGAGCCGCACCTGACAAACGGCGAATCTCATTCTCTACTTGAATCAACTGCTCCATTTGCTCCTGAAGCGTATTTGCTTTCTTGGACAGCTGCAGCAGCTGTTCCTGCTGGATACTGTTTACTTGGCGCAGCTCCCCGATCTCCAGCGAATCATTCCTTGAACTGAATGCACTGTACGCTGCATAGCTGAACGCTCCAATGAAAAGAAACGTTCCGATGACCGCCGATGCAATTCCAAACTGCACCAATCGAAGCGGCAGGTGGAAGCTATGCACGGTTCCACCATCATCGGGAACAATCTTGATCGTATAGATCTTGTCCTCCGACTCACCATTTTCCTTACTCACCTGAAAATTCCTCCAAACCATTTTTATTCTTTCTTCATAGCTTCCTGCAATGACTGTTCTTCTTCCGCTGTCAGCTTGTAAGTGGATCTCCCTGCCTGAATTGGCTTCACATAACAACGGGAAACATCTCGTCCAAAAAGGCTGGACAAAATAATTCCGTCATTGTGTGCATCCAGAAGTGCCACGGAATAACTCAAATCACTTCCCATATCCTCAAATGCCGCATAGCGAACCACGCCGATACGGGTGATAGCTGTCTGCAAAAGCTTGTCTATTCGCTTGTTTTCTCCATCCAAGCGGCTGTTTTCCTTTACCACAGCCCTTGTTTCCTCAACATGCGACATCAACATCTTCTCTAGATTTGCCCCGCCTTCCACGCCAGTCATCAGCTTCTTATATTTTTTCTTCATGCTTGACAGTTGAATACACGCATAAATGGAAAGCACCAGAAAAAGAATTCCCATGACCAGAAAAAATCCTGCAACACCTATCAAATTATCGATCAGCAGGCTATTGATTGCTTGAATATCCAATCGAACCGACTCTTCCCTTCTTCATGAATTCATATTCGTTAATTTTACTGCATGTTTTCTTGCCTAAAAATGTTTCACGTGAAACATTTTACACAAGGAATCCCTGCTGCGAGGAGAACCTCCGCAATGCTTCAATCTTTTGCTGCTTTAAATCAGCCTGTTCTGCTGTCAGCTGCTGAATAATTCGTTCTAAATCTTCTTCCGAATAAAATTCTATCTCAATTCGGCTTTTTTTCTTCCCAGTAAATATCTTTACCTGCGTTCCCAGACAATGCCGCAGCTTTTCCTCTGCATCACGGACATGAATATCCTGCGATTTATCTTCCTGTTCCTCCCTGTTCTCATCTGCATGAGGTGTTTCCTGCAGTCTCTTTACCAAGGCCTCCGCCTGACGGGCAGATAATTCCTGCTCCTGTATGATAGAGGCTGCCTCGCATTGCATCTCGTGGCTTTCCAACGACAAAAGAGGTCTTGCCTGCCCCATGGACAAACTGCCATTTGACAAGTAGTCCTGCACCTTTGGCGCAAGCTTCAGCAACCGCAGTATATTGGCGATATGGGAACGGCTCCTTCCCAGCTTCTCTGCCATTGCCTCCTGCGTCAACTGAAATTCCTTCATCAAACGCTGATAGGCAAGAGCTTCTTCCACTACATTGAGATTTTCCCGCTGAATATTTTCTATCAAGGCGATTTCACTGGTTTCTGCATCATTGTACTCACGAATCATCGCAGGAATCTCTGCCACACCTGCCAGCTTGGCAGCCCGCAGGCGGCGTTCCCCTGCAATCAATTCATACTCCTCATTGGGCAGCTTTCGTACCAAAATAGGCTGGATCACCCCATAGGTCTGTATGGAAGTCTTGAGATCCTCCAAAGCCTTCTCATCAAATTCCTTCCTTGGCTGGTATCGATTTGCCTGAATCCTTGCAACTGGGATCTCCTGAACAGTATCCAAGGATGCCGATGGATCTGGAATTGGACGGCTTTGCAAAAGAGCACCCAGACCTTTACCCAATCCCCCACGCGCTTTACTGCCCACGTTGGATAACCTCCTTTGAAAGCTCCATATAAACCTCTGCTCCCTTGGATCTTTTGTCATACGCAATGATGGGCTGACCATAAGAGGGAGCTTCTGACAAACGGACATTCCTCGGAATCATGGTCTGATAAACAGCATCTCCAAAATTTTCCCGTACCTCTGCTACTACCTGCTCCGCAAGCTTCGTGCGGGAATCATACATGGTCATCAACACGCCCTCAACGGCAAGCTCGGCATTCAGATTGTTCCGAACGAGCTGAATCGTATTGATGAGCTGGGAAACCCCTTCCAATGCATAAAACTCACACTGGATCGGCATAAGAACAGAATCTGCCGCAGCCAAGGAATTCAGTGTCAAAAGCCCCAAGGACGGAGGACAGTCGATGATGATGTAGTCATACTGCCCGCTCACCTTATCCAGTGCCTTCTTGAGACGCATTTCTCTGGAAATGGCAGCAACCAGCTCCACCTCCGCACCTGCCAGCTCAATATTGGACGGCAGAATATCCACATCAAACTCCGTTTTTTGAATCGCCTCCTGAATATCCGTACCATTGATCAGCACATGGTAGATCGTAAAATCCAGCTCCGACTTGTTGACACCAAAGCCGCTGGTCGCGTTCCCCTGCGGGTCGCAATCCACGAGCAGGACTTTCTTTTCCTGAGAAGCAAGGCAAGCACTCAAATTCACGGAGGTAGTCGTCTTGCCCACGCCGCCCTTCTGATTTGCAACTGCTATGATCTTAGCCAAAAAATCATCATCTCTTCTCTTTCAAAATCTTACGCCTTCATGAAAACCTATGATAAAATAATGATATGCTTCTCCCCATGGAAGAAACATAAAAGGAAAATGCAACCAATCATCTTCCACTACCATAATAATATGAAACAAAGAAAAAAGCTATAGAAATGTTTCACGTGAAACATTGAAAAATCCTATCACACTTCATTTGAAAGAAGGGAGGCTTCTTCATGCCCATATACAATGCGATCCTGCGGAAAATTGACACAGCGGAAACCAAGCGTTACGCAGGACTCCAAAAAGCATTGGAATTTGATAATACACTCATCGAAAATGCCTGCGAGAATGCACTTCTCCTCTCTAACCCAAAGGGCATTTGGACTCTCTGCGATTATGACTGCGAAACGCATACCATACAAGGAGACCACCCCATCAAGCTCCAAGGAAAAAGCATAGCAAAACACCTGACAGGCTGTGAAAAGGTCATACTCCTTGCCGCAACGATTGGAGAGAACATAGAAAATGCCATCACAAACGGCTTTGAACAGGGAAACTATACCTCTGCTGTCCTTTTAGATGCCGCCGCCACCACAGCCATTGAGGAAACTGCAAACGAAATGGAACGGGCAATCCGTCCCTTGGTCTTTTCCCAAGGCTACGACATGCGCTTTCGGTTCAGCCCCGGCTACGGTGACTTTCCCATCGAGCAGCAACCGGAGATCCTATCTCTCAGCCATGCAGACGAGATTGGCATCTCTCTTTCCTCTGCCCTGATGCTGATGCCAAGGAAATCCATCACGGCAATCATCGGGCTTTACAAGAAGCAACATACCAGCACACCTCAAAGTCACGAAGGGCAAGGCTGTCTTTCCTGTCCCAAAACCACCTGCCCTGCACGAAAAATTTGACAAAGCGTTTTTCTTTTTTGTACGATAGCATTGCATAACGAAATAGAAAGGAATTGATTTTATGATACATATCTTTGATGGAGCTATGGGTACTATGCTCCAAGCAGGCGGCCTGAAAGCAGGAGACTGTCCTGAACTCATGAACATAGAAGCTCCCGAGGTCGTAAGAAAAATTCACGAAGCGTATATAGAAGCCGGAGCCACCATAATCGAAACCAATACATTCGGCGGCACGCATCTCAAGCTAGAGCACTATGGTCTTGCCGACCGTGCAGAAGAACTCAATGCCGCTGCCGTAAAAATCGCCAAGGAAGCGTCCGCAGGACGTGCCAAGGTCGCAGGCTCCATGGGGCCAACCGGTCACTTCATTGCTCCCCTCGGCATTCTCTCCTTCGAGGATGCCTACCAAGCCTTTTACGCACAAGCAAAAGCACTCGCCCAAGCAGGTGCAGACTATCTCATCATCGAAACCTGCATCGACATTCAAGAAATGCGTGCCGCCCTTCTTGCGGCAAAGGATGCATGCAGTCTTCCCGTCATCTGCCAGCTTTCCTACAGCGAGGACGGACGCACCGTAACGGGAACCAGCCCAGAGGCAGCCGCTGTTACGCTCTCCGCTATGGGAGCAGACATCATCGGTGTCAACTGTTCCCTTGGACCCAAGCAGCTTCTCCCTATTGTAGAGAAGCTTGCAGCAAACTGCGACCTTCCCATCAGCGTTCAGCCCAATGCAGGAATGCCCTACCTCGAAAATGGCGAAACCAAATTCCCCATGAAGCCAGATGACTTCGGCGAGTGGGGAGCAAGACTGGCAGCGGCTGGCGCAACCTACCTTGGCGGCTGCTGCGGAACGACACCGGAACATATCCACGCACTCTCGCTCGCACTGAAAAACTTTCACGAAACAAAGCGGCCGAAAAAAACTCGCTCCTTGATCCTCTCCAGCCGCAGCAAGACCGTTGAAATAGATGCAGCGCTCCCAACTCGGCTGATTGGAGAACGGATCAATCCCACAGGACGGAAAAAGCTTGCTGCTGAAATCCGAGAAGGCTCTCTCCTCTCCGTCAAGAAAGAAGCCCTGAACCAAGTCAAAGCCGGTGCAGACCTCCTTGATGTCAACATGGGAGTCGGCGGCATCGACCAAGCAAAAGCCATGGAACGTGCTGTCATGGAAATTTCCCAAATCACGGACGTACCTCTCGTCATCGACACAGGAGATGCCGCTGCTCTTGAAGCAGGACTGCGGGCGTATCCCGGACGTGCACTCATCAATTCTGTCAGTGCGGAAAGCGACCGTCTGGAAAGATTCCTCCCACTGGCAAAGAAATACGGTGCGGCGATCCTCTGCCTACCTATCACGGAGGACGGTGTACCAAAGACAGCGGAAGAACGCATCGAAGTGACCCGCCGTATCATCAAAGCCGCAAAAGAACACGGATTGCAGGATGGGGACTTCCTGCTGGATGCCCTCGTCATGACCATTTCCTCCGATCAGGAAGCCTGCCTGCAGGTACAAAAGACATTGCAGGGATACCGCAAGGAATTTGGCTATCCATCGACTATGGGACTAAGCAACATCTCCTTTGGGCTTCCTAACCGACCGCTCATCAACAGCACCTTCTTTGCTATGTGCCTTGCCGCAGGACTGGACGCACCCATCATGAACCCCTATGACGAAGCCATGCAAAATGTCTGTATGGCAAGTGCCGCACTTCTCGGCAAAGACCCGAATGGACTTTCTTACAGCAGGAATGAAGCGAACCTCAACGTGCCAAAAGCTGCCGCAACAGCCAAGGAGGCTTGCCTTGATTCACTTTCTGCCATCAAGCAGGCAATTATCGAAGGCGAAAAAGACGGGATCGCCCAGCTCATAGAACAAGCCATTCAAGAAGGACACGGCTCCAATGAAATTACAGAAAAGGCACTGACTGCCGCCATGAACGATATTGGCATCGACTTTGGTTCCGGACGCATGTTCCTTCCTCAAGTCCTCCTCTCTGCCGAAACCATGCGCCTTGCTTTCCAAAGGATCAAAGAGCTTCTGCCGAACCAAAGCACAGAAAAGGCAGGAACCGTCATCCTTGCAACCGTCAAAGGCGACGTGCATGACCTAGGAAAAAACATCGTTGGCGCACTCCTTGCCAACAGCGGATTCCATCTTATCGACCTTGGCAAGGACGTAGACTCCCAAGACATCGTAGCCTCTGCCATTCAAAACCAAGCTGACATCGTAGGCTTGTGCGCTCTCATGACCACAACTATGATCCAGATCGACAAGGTAATCGAAGAACTCCATGCCGCCGGCTGCCCTGCCAAAGTCATGGTTGGCGGCGCAGCTCTCACCCAAGAATACGCAGACAGTGCCGGCGCCGATGCCTATGCAGCGGACGGCGTCAAAGCTGTCGAGCTTGCAAAAAAACTTTTAAAAAAATAATTTATCTCCTGTAATACTTTTCTTTTTCCATCGTATAAAGAGCAAAATAAATCCTAACGGATCAAAAAAGGAGAAGATTACAATGAAAAAGGCAGTTTTGACAGACATGGAACTCGGCAGCATCTCGGCTGGTAAGGGAAAGCCCCGCCTCTGTGACACTGTAAAGGTAGATATGAAAACGTCTCCCCCCTTCTATGGAGAGGATAGCGAACAAAAAAAAAGTGAGCAAAAACAAATGGACCGTCCATGGTAAATTACAATAGCACAAGCAAGAATGAGACTTTAGCTTGATTTGCAAAAAAACACAGATAAGTAATTTTTTCAAAGTAACAAAAAAACAGTTTAAACAAAAAGGAAAAAAAATGGACAAAAATCTTGTGTCAGATGAGGAACTTGAAAACGTTGTTGGTGGTCGCGAAGCCTACTTCTACAAAAGAGACGCTGGAAATGGGAAAGTAGTTGTCTTATGGTCAGATTTTCAATTGAATGACGATCAAGTAAACAAAATTTTTGACGGTACACTTTCTACGAACGACGTGAACTTTGATGCAACCCGTCGACTTAGAAGAAAAGTTAACATTGGTTTCTCCCGCATGAACAAAAACTACTATGATACGTTTTGTGAGAGAAAAAGAAAAATCATTGAGCCATTGTAATTCTAAAAAGATCTCTATAACGAAGTTAAGATATCCCCCTCTTCAACAGCTTGCTGTAAATGGGGGACATCTTAGCTTCGTTATATTTCGGGATGGAAAAAAGGTTCACCTCAGCCACGACGAAGCCAATCATTTGGTGGAAAAAAGGATACATGGAATACTTGACAGATGAGAAACTCAAAAGCGTTAGCCAAATTTTGCACCAGAAAGGGACGGCGACAGCGATATGGAAGATTTGCGGAATCTCAATCAGCCTTCTAAAAAAAATAGAACCTCGCTCATCCATCGGAGCGAGGTTCTATTTTGTTTCACGTGAAACAATATGATTTTATGCCAGCACTTTTGCAATGTGCATGAAATCCGGATCCATTTTTTTCTTGTTCGTAACAGCATCCTTCAAGTTGATAGAAACTACCTTGCCTTTATCAAAACCAAAAACAATATCAGAAAGACCGGAGATAATCGCCATAGCAGCCTGCTCACCAAGCTGAGATGCCTTCACGCGATCAATAACCGTAGGAGCGCCGCCACGCTGAATGTGACCGAGAACAGATACCCTTGTATCCAGACCTGTCTTTTCTGCGATCCGCTTGCCGATTTCCTGAGCGCTTCCTGCACCCTCAGCAACCACGACCATGATATACCGCTTGCCCTTCTCGTATTCGTCCTTCATCTGGGCACAGATCTCATCGAGGTCATACTCCTCCTCAGGCACCAAGATATACTCAGCACCACCGGAAATACCAGCTACCATTGCCAGCCATCCGCTGCTGCGTCCCATAACCTCCAGAACAATGACTCTCCGATGTGCCGATGCCGTATCACGAAGCTTGTTCATGGCATCAATGATAGTGTTTGCTGCCGTGTCGCAGCCGATCGTATAATCAGAACCCCATACGTCATTGTCGATCGTTCCAGGAAGTCCAACGATAGGAATACCAGTTTCTTGGGAAAGAAGCTGTGCACCAGTAAGGCTTCCGTCACCACCAATGACGACCAAGCCCTGAATCCCACGGTCAACTAAGTTCTTGTAGCCCTCCATGCGTCCCTCTGGGGTTTTCCAACGCATACAACGAGCCGTTCCGAGGAACGTACCGCCGCGCTGAATGATATCACCAACGTCCTTGGAACGCATCTCAAACATATCCTGCTCCAAAAGACCATGGAAGCCATTATTGATGCCCCAAACCTTCACACCCTCATATAATGCAGTACGAACGACAGCACGCGCTGCTGCGTTCATTCCTGGGCTGTCCCCTCCACTGGTCATAACCGCAATGCTCTTCAACATAATCTCATATCCCCCTTGTAACTGTCATATAAAAGGCTTTTCAAAAGCCATTTTCTTCCTAAAACAAAACACTTCAAACACTCTAATCATACCATAAAATCGCCCAAGATAACAGTATTTTCACGAAAGAAATTATACGAAGATTGCAGGGGACTTATTGACAAAGCTTCCTGCCAATGCTAAATTTTAAGTAGAAACTGTACGACTGACGGAAGTGGATAACCACAAGGAAGTACAGCGGAAGAAGCCGACCGTCTGGGCAACAGCCTTGGATACGTGTCGGCTGTTATTATTTAGAAAAGGAGAAAATAGAATGAACGAACTCGAACTGAAGTATGGTTGCAATCCTAACCAAAAACCTGCCAAAGTATTCATGAAGGAGGGTGAGCTGCCCTTCAAGGTTCTGAACGGAAAACCCGGCTACATCAACCTTCTCGATGCCATGAACAGCTGGCAGTTGGTACAGGAGCTGAAAGAAGCTACCGGACTTCCCGCTGCCGCTTCCTTCAAACATGTCAGCCCAGCAGGTGCCGCCGTGGCAGTTCCCCTTTCCGAAATTCTCCAGAAAGTATATTTCGTAGAAGGCGTTGAGCTTTCCCCCATTGCTACGGCATACATTCGCGCACGAGGAGCTGACCGCATGTCCTCCTACGGCGATTTTGTAGCACTCTCAGATGAATGTGATGCACAGACAGCCTCCTTCCTAAAGAGAGAGGTTTCCGATGGCATCATCGCCCCCTCCTACAGTGAGGAAGCCCTCGAAATTCTGAGATCCAAACGCAAGGGTACTTACCTTGTCCTCCAAATGAATACGGATTACGTCCCAGAAAAGCTGGAGCAAAAGCAAGTATACGGCATTACCTTTGAACAACAGCGCAACGATGTCTGCATCACGGAGGACTACTTGAAAGACATTCCTACCAAGAACAAGAACCTTCCGGAAGCTGCAAAGCGTGACCTCCTGATCGCTTTGATCACGCTCAAGTACACGCAGTCCAATTCCGTCTGCTACGCAAAAGACGGGCAAGCCATCGGCATTGGTGCAGGACAGCAATCCAGAGTTCATTGTACTCGTTTAGCCGGCAACAAGGCAGATGTCTGGTATCTCCGCCAAAGCCCACAGGTTCTTTCTCTCCCATTCAAAGAGGACGTGCGCCGTCCAGACAGGGACAATGCCATTGATGTCTACATCTCCGATGAGTGCATGGATCTTCTCGGCACAGACGAATGGAAGCGTCTCTTCACGGAAAAGCCTCCTGTCTTTACCCGTGAAGAAAAGCAGGAATGGCTCAAGACTGCCAAGAATGTATCGCTTGGATCAGATGCCTTCTTCCCCTTCGGCGACAACATCGAACGTGCCCACAAGAGCGGTGTTTCCTACGTTGCTCAGTCCGGCGGTTCGATACGGGACGACAATGTTATCGAAACCTGTGATAAATACGATATGACTATGGCAATGACGCATATCCGTCTGTTCCATCATTAAAACACTGTTCAAACCAATAAGACGGGCTGATTCAATACTTTGAATCAGCCCGTCTTTAGCTTCGTTATAACGCCATTGTTCAAGAAAATGCCATAAGCATTTTCCCTCCAATTTGCGTTTCAACGAAGTGGGAGATTGCTCACCGCTTATTAAAATTTGGCTTCTACCACTTACGGCAAGCTGTTGAAGAAGGGGACATCTTAGCTTCGTTATTGTTTCACGTGAAACATTTATCTTTTTTTGAAGAAGAAAGCATTTCCTTCATACTCTCCCATATCTTTCCCTGAATCCCATCTGCAGTCTTGATGCAGGAAAGATACAGCCTTTTTCCATTTAATTGAAAAGGAATCAATAGATAATGGCACAGAATATAGTCATTATCTCCCTGCATAGTACGGAAGATACCTGATACATGCTCCTTCACCGCATGACTTGCACGCACAGAAAGCGTTGAGAAATCATAAAAATCCAGGAATTCTTCCCGATCGTCCGGGTGAATATACCGATCTGCGAACATACTCAACTTCTGGAAATTTCCGATCGTCATGTTTGCAAAGCAGTTCTGCATGTAATCCGTATAAATATTCCGCAAGATTCCCTTCTCAGAAAGCACATCAATGCGAATAAAAATTTCTATCAACTGACGGATCGCCGTATTCATATCCTCAGCCCGCCGCACATATTCATACTGCGAAAGATTCGTTGCCACAATGACAAAGGAAGCAACCTGCGAGTTGTCTCTCGTTGCAATACAGCGCACCTTCAAGTTGCAGAGATTTCCATTAAATACGCAATCCATGGATTCCTCCTTCATGGAATCAACGCATTTTTGGAAGAGCGTATACAAAAATACCCGATCGCCGCCTGCCTGATAAAGATTCTTGTTCAGATAATCAACGGAGTGCTGCTCATCCTTATAACCAATGCTGTGCAAATAGTCACGATAAGCCTCATTGACATACAAATAGGAAACCGTTCCCTTTTTGTATTCCAAGATGGCAATTCCAAGCTGATTCACAATTTGATAAGGATGCTCCTCATAAGTAAGCGGATTCGTACTCAAGAGATTCACCCGTCCCAACTTGCTGAAATAGATCGTCTCTGTTAAGTCCTCGAAAGAACGATCTATTTTTACCGCCTTGCCATCTACCCAAAAAGGCTCTGGCTTTCCGAACAGCCACCCCTGCACCTTTTCACAGCCGATGCTCCGAAGGAATTCGAACTGCTCCCTCGTTTCCACGCCCTCTGCCAAGGTATGCATGTGCAATTCCTTGGCAAGATTCACGATTGCAGCAAGAATACATCTGGAACGGGGCTTGGCATCAAAATCCTTCAAGAAAACCATGTCGATCTTCAAGTAATCGAACTTATAATCCTTCAAGTTATTCAAGGAAGAATATCCGCTGCCGAAATCGTCCATCCAAACCTCATAGCCAGCCGACTGAAAATGCTCCACCTGCTCCTGCATAGAAGGGCAATTGCTGTCAAGAGCACTTTCCGTTACCTCGATATGCAGAAGATGAATGGGAATATCATATTTCCTGCGCAGCTTCTCCACCTCAGCGAACATATCAGCCATTTGAAAATCCACACGCGAAAGGTTCGTAGAAACAGAAATAGGCTGAAACTCATCTGGATGCTTCAAGACATAAGCAAGATCCTTGCATACTTGCTCTGCCACATACAGATCCAGCTTGTAGATCAGGTTGGTATCCTCCAAAATCTCAATAAACGTCACGGGAGAAAGCACCCCGTACTCCGGATCGCACCAACGGACCAACGCCTCAAATCCGCAGATTTTTTCCGTCATCACGCGAACTTCCGGCTGGTAATAAACCTCGATCCAGCCCTGCTTCAATGCTCGATGAAAGGAACGTATAATATGATTCCGCAGATTGATCCTCTCATCCAAGGAATCATCGTAATAGCAAAGAAATCTGTCATACTTCCCTTTAATACTGCTGCATGCCATCTTTGCACGCTCCATGCAGATAGACACGTCATCAAAATCCGCCCTTCGGAAATAAATACCGACATTCATCTCAATGCTGATATCCTTTTGCATCGTCCGAAGCTCGTCAATCAATTCCTTTGCACGTTTTTCAACATTCTTCGTATCTAAAGTGACCAAAACAAAATGGTCCCCATTGATTCGGGAAACAACCGCCTCAGGAAATGTTTCTTCTATCATTCTCGCAATGATCCGCAGAAACTCATTTCCACCACGAAAACCAAATTTTTGATTCAATGACTTAAAATCTTCGACATCGAAATGCAAAAAAACTGCATCGCAGTCATCATGATCCTTAATCAGGACATCTGCCTCAGCAAGAAATGTCATGACATTGATCAGACCTGTAATTTCGTCCCTTATCCCTGTTTCCATATCAAAACTCCAAATCATTAACAACAACATTCTTCACATATTATCCACACGCTTCCCAAAACTTGTGGATATGTTGATAAATATGTGTATAAGTCCTTACTTTTTGCACATCCCCATAAAATCCCTTACAATGAAATATTCAAGTTGTCCTCTACCCAATCCCGTACCGATTTCTTATCCTTGGTTCGAGAACCAACCTTTTTCTTCTTGATCTTCTCCATGACTTTATGATAGATCTCGTCCTCGACACTGCCGGAAATAAGATTTTCCCAGTTGCGCGAGCTGTATTCCCTTTCCGTAATGTTATTCTGCGGCCGACCCGTTACCTCCAGCTCACTCAAAAACTGCACCTGCTGCGTATCCGGACGAAGATAATAATGCTCCAAGAAATACTTTTGCGGATAGCTGTACATCCCATCCACAGAAACCAATCGAATCCAAACATCTACAATATATTCCTTGCTGGAATGCGGCATCAATATCCACTTTATATTCTCCGCATCCATCGCATAGTGGTAAGTATCATCTGAAAACAGCCAAACAAACTTTTCCTTCTTGCTGGAATCCCGCTTTTTCTCCCTTGCACTCTCCGACTTATAAAACCAGTCATCTGCCGACTTCTCAGCCTGAACGGAGGAATTTTCCGCCACCGCATCCGATGCCTGCACGGACGGCAGGAACGATATAAAGGAAGCCATGAGAGCCACGCAAACCATTTGGAATAACTTCATTTCTTCACCCCTAAACTCCTAACAAGAAGAATGATATACATAACTACATTCTATCATCTTACCATCCTTCCCACAATAATAAATCTCCTTTTTTAAAAAAAGAAAAAGTCCCTAATCTGCGGAAAATTAAGGACTTTTCTATCAAAGCATGACTGCTCCATGCTGTATTTCAATATCGTTCATAGCTTCTTCCTTGGCATTCCATCGACATCCAGCTTATCCTTCTTTACCATCTACTCCGATACGCCCTTCACTGAATCATCTTACTGTGCTGGTAATGAAACAATTGATTCAAAACTTCCTCGCTGTTCCATATACCGTTCTTCCTCTTCCTGAAGCAGCAACGTATTGACATCCTGACGTTTCTGACACATCGTTAAACTTCTCATCAAGCATCTCCTTGGTTGGGAGGATACCTGCTTCCATATCACAGTTGATAAAAGCATCAAACTTGTAAGCATAAAGCCCATACAAGCCTACAGGATGGTTGACTTTTTCCTGAAAAAAAATCCACTGCATACAGCAAAGACGGAAAATATCACACAAATCCACGGGAACCAGTTACCGGTTTTTTCATAGAATGTGACTCTTCCTTCCTGCGGAATATCAAGATAAAGCATACCTGTATGCACATTCATTGCGTTTGCCATGTGAAGAGGACGGCCATGGTAATCATAGAGAATAATATTTCCGTTTACAGGATTTCTGAGCACCGAAAATCCGCACTCGATTGCCCTTGCCTGCACACCGTAGGAAGTGAAATACTGGAATGCCTGCCAGTCATAGGAAGGATTCAGGAATATGTCTGCTTCTCGTCCGTTATATGCATAATGATTTGAAGTGTAATCGGCACAGATCAAATATGTGTATTTGATACCGTCTACTTCGACAACCGGTGTCTTGCCGTCGCCATTTACGGTGAACGGTTCTTCAACAACCGGAACAAGGTGATTCTTTATGTATGTGTTCAGCAGTTCTCCGTTGCGGTCGATGAAGTTCAAAGTGTTCGTCTTCTTCTGTCCGCTTTCAGCAACACGGGCTTGAAGCTCTGCTACATAATTCAGGACATCTCCG
>JAZLHW010000039.1:0-3169 GCA_045617105.1 Selenomonadaceae bacterium
TGCAATGCACTTCACCTTGACGGTCTTTCCCTTGAAGTGGCGATATGTTGCACCGACAACAACCTTCCGATCAGTGATAACGGTAGGCCCTCTCCCGAACTTAGGTGCAAACAGAGCAAGGTCTGCACCCTTTTCCATCAGCTTGTCCAGTTCTTCGTCTGGAACGGTCACGGTGTCAACATGAAGATGCTTTGGAACGGTGATAGTTCCATTTTTCAGTGCTGTGGACACTGAGTTCTGGTTGATTCTCCCATCTGCGATAGGGTCAACGAGCAATCCGCTGATTCTGTGAAGGTTAGCCATTATTATACCCCCTTATGTCTCTGGTAGACCGCAAGCAGTTCGTTTCGCTGGCGGTCTATTTGATTGTTTAAACGTCTGATTATCTCATCTTTTTCCCGTAGCGACGTTGCTATCTCGGATGGAGACAAGCCCAGTGATTCGTATTCGCTTAGTCTTTTTCTCGCTTCACTTGCCCCTCCACGACAATAGACAACACCATTACGATCAATGTACGTTATCCTGTTCATCTACCCTCTCAATTTTCGCAAGCGGTTCGTGCGATACAGGCATAGGCTCACGGCTGTCAACGTCCCACTCTGCCCTGCTTTCATTGTCAAGCCACAGTTGATGTCTGATGACTTGCCACAAGTCCTCAACGATTGCAGATTCTTCTGTTCTGAATTTGCAGTTCAATCCGTATCTTTGCCTGTCTCCTGTTGCGATTCTGTAGGCAGAATCAAGAACAATGTTGGCGTTTCGCCTATCTTCGATGTATTTTGAAAACGCTTTGTCGTTGTTAGGGTTGCTTGCATCGTATGTGAAGTTCATGCCTGCCAACGACTCTGCAAGCATATCCATTTGACCCATGTGAGTTCGGAAGAAAACTTCGAAAACGTATTTCATCGCCCTTGCCTGCGTCTCGTTGAATGTAAGCTGGTACTGCATTTTACACCTCCTCATATACTCCTACGGCAAACAGGAGGACGATAAACTCTTCGTCATCTCCATCCAGCTCCATGCGGAACATATCAACGGAGGTTTCAAAGGTGTATGCTTCCCCGTTCTCATACTCGACTGTGAGGTCTGCAATGTTCCAGTGACAGAGTTCATCCTCTAACGCTTCAACATCTTTCTCGTTTCCTTTTACCGCAAAAGCGATGTATTGGAGGTCTTTGTCAAAACGGGAAATCTGGGGAGAAAACTTCACTTCCCCATCTTTGCGCTTCACATAGTCGCTGAGTTCAAACTTGTGTTCCAGCTTCACACCATTGACTGACAGTTTATAGATCATCCTTACACCCCCTTAACTCTGGATGCGATCATATCTGCTGTGTGAGCGTAGAGTACGTTCGGATACTTCTCAACAGCCTTGCCATAATAATTCCACAGCTTAGTATCTTTCTCAAACGCTCCCATGTGCCATCTGATGCACATGATTTCTTCCATCGTCAGTCTGGTGAGCTGTTGAGCGAGGATAACGCTTTTGCCTCCGTGACCAGACAGGAGATTGTCGTTTGTGTATTCCCATCCAGCAGGTAGCCACAGTGTGCTTTTTCCGCAAATTCTGTAGAGTCCACACTTGCAAAGGTCGTGGAGAATACCGACAACCTCCGGTGAATCTTCACGCTCCCATTTCAGCCCCAGTTTATCTGTCAGTTCACGGAGGCTCATCGCAACCATGTACGAGTGGTCGAACAAACCTCCAACATATGCTCCGTGGTATTTTCGTGACGCAGGCATATGGAAGAATCCCATTTCTGTCAGACCATCTTTGATGTTTCTTAGACGCTCAGACTTCTCGGAAACGTACTCCCACATTTCGGAGAACTCATCGTGGAATTTGTAATCTCCGCTGACAATCTCGTCCTCCATCTTCTCAGTCAGTTCAATGTTCATTTCTTCCTCCTTTAACACAGCCCATATGCTTTATCCTCTTTAGACTTGAAGTCAACCTCATATACCGGTTTTACCATCTCATCCCCTTGAAACTCCTTGCAGGTCATTTCCGTAAGACTGAGTGCAATATTTCTACCTGTTCTGGTGTATCGTTTACCCTTAAACTCAAACACGGTGTTCTCAGGCATCGTTTTGAACGGCTTCATACACATCATCCTCTCTTTCGTACTTCTCACAACTTGTGATAGAGCATCTGGTTTTCTTCCCCTTTGCCATCTGCGAACAGCAGGTAGGCGATTCCATCAAACTGTCATGCTTGCAGGTGTTGCACAGGCAAGCTGGTTTGTCTTGCATACAAAATCTGCAATGTTTAATCATCTCTTTTTCTTACCTCCTCTCTTGATCTGTCCAGTTTCAAAGTCCCAATACTCGCTGTCGTGCCACTCAAATTCATCCCACCCCATCGGTATATCAGCAAGAAAGTTGTGACATACGATGTTTCTTTTCAAAATAGCATCCACATCTTCGGAGAATCCGTATCTATCAACAAACATCTCTTTCAATCGCTGTCTGCTGTCGTCAACGTTGTCCTGCATAATGTCCATTCCGTAGATGGAGCCTAGTGCAACGAGAGCATCTTCCTTCCCGTTGCACCGTTCCAGTTTCCTTGCGAATATCTCAACGAGGAAGTTTCCGGTGCCACAGGCTGGCTCAAGGAAAGTTTTTGTAATGTCATCCCACGTTTTTGGTGGAACGAGATCACACATTTTCTTAACCATCCATCCGGGGGTAAACACCTCTCCGTTTTTGTGCTTGCGTTCAAGGCTTTTGAAGCCGTCTGTGATGTATTTAGGCATTTTTACTCATCCTTTTGAACAGAGTACTGTTAATACGCCTCCACGGATGGTCTTTGTTTAGCAAGTTGAGTTGCTTGACACGCTCACGCCGCATTTCGAGACAGTCGGAACAGTACACCCGGCCTTTCACCCGTTCTCCCCCACAGTCAAGGCAAACTCCGAGTTCCGCCCTTGTAGGAAGTCTGGTTTGTGCGTACCGTTCACGCCTCTTTGCATTAGTTTTTTTTGAACACCATGCACACATCGTCCGACCTTCTTCTGCGGCTCTTTTGCAGCGCACACAAATACCGGCTTCTTTTTTCCGCTCAATTCTTTTCTTTTGGTATTCAGCAGAGTTCTTTTTTTGTTCTGGGTTCCGGTTGCATGTGATTCTGTACTCTCCATTCCTTTCACGGCAACAGCCGCAAACAGCA
>JAZLHW010000040.1:0-6755 GCA_045617105.1 Selenomonadaceae bacterium
CGGAAGCAACGGCGCAGGCGGTGGAAGCAACGGATCAGATGGCGGAAGCAACAGTGCAGACGGCGGAAACAACGGAGCAGATGGCGGAAGCTATGGTGCAGACAGCGGAAGCTATGGCACAGAAGATGGAAGCTATGGCACAGGAGATGGAAACTATGGTGCAGATGGCGGAAGCAATAGTGCAGATGGTGGAAGCAACGGAACAGACGGAAGCAACAGTGCAGACGCCGGAAGCAACGGCGCAGGCGGTGGAAGCAACGGATCAGATGGCGGAAGCAACAGTGCAGACGGCGGAAACAACGGAGCAGATGGCGGAAGCTATGGTGCAGACAGCGGAAGCAATGGTGCAGATGGCGGAAACTATGGTACAGGCGGCGGAAGCAACGGCGTAGGCGTTGAAAGAAACTTCAGTGAAGGCGGCACTCTTTCCGAGAACCCATCGAACCCGTCTGCAAATCAATTTGCAGGGAACGGAATAGAGCGAGAGGTGCCGAAATCCAAGTGGCGTGATGTGCTGGGCAAGGCAAGACGGTAAAATCACCGAAGGCTTCGGATAAGACTTATTTCATAGTGATGCAGGGAACTGCCGCATGAGCAAATGCTTGTGCGGCAGTTTTTTTTTTGTAAAAATTTTAGGGAAATGCTGATTCCTGCATGGTTTTTACTTGACAGGGGAAATGAGCTTCTGTATAATATGTTTTGTTCCGATGAGGTTGACGGAGCGAAGTTATATGCGGTTGTGGCGGAATTGGCAGACGCGCTACTTTGAGGGGGTAGTGTTCACAAGACGTATGGGTTCAAGTCCCATCAACCGCACCATTTTGCAGTTAGGTTCTATGAGTTCTCATAGAACTTTTTTTTATTCATTTTTTGCAAAAGGAGAGATTTTTATGCTTTACCCATTGAAGCTGTCTGCACCCTTGAAGGATTATCTTTGGGGCGGTACGAGATTGAAGGCGGAATACAATAAGAGGACGGAGTTGGACAAGATAGCCGAGAGTTGGGAGCTTTCCTGCCACAAGGATGGGGAGAGCGTGATCTCCAATGGCCCTGATGCGGGCAAGACGCTTTCTGCCTATATCGAGGAGCAGGGGGCTTCTGTGCTGGGAAAAAATGCGGAGAAGTTTTCTTATTTTCCGATTTTGATCAAGCTGATCGATGCCAAGGGAAATCTTTCCGTGCAGGTGCACCCTGATAATGATTATGCCCTGCGTGTGGAGGGTGAATACGGCAAGACGGAGATGTGGTATGTCGTGGACTGCGAGCCGGGAGCCAGCCTTCTTTATGGCTTCCAACAGGAAATTTCCAAGGAGGAATTTTGCCGCCGCATTGAGGATGGAACGCTGCTTGATGTCTGCAATCGTGTTCCTGTCAAGAAGGGCGATGTGTTTTTTATTGAGGCAGGCACGCTTCATGCGATTGGGGAGGGCATTTTGATCTGTGAGATCCAGCAGAATTCCAATACGACCTATCGGGTGTATGATTACGGCCGTGTCGGTGTCGATGGCAAGCCGCGCGCACTTCATGTGGAGCAGGCAAAGGACGTGACAAGACTTGCTCCGCCGCAGAAGAAGCCGGGAGCATTGGCAGAGCTTCATATTTTCCCCGATGCGGAGGCACAGCTTTTGGCAAGCTGCGAATATTTTACTGTGTACCGCTTTGTTTTGGAAGGGCAGATGGGCTTGAAGGCAGGAGATGCCTCTTTTCAGGCAATCACGGTTTTAGATGGAAGGATGCGGATCACGAGCGAAACAGGCACGATAGATCTGTCCAAGGGGGAGACGGGCTTCCTTCCGGCAGGTCTTGGCTATTATGAGGTTTTCGGCAGGGCAGAGTTTATTTTGAGCGAGGTCTGATGCCGCAATGCCTTGTGCAGAGAATAATTTTTTATGAAAAACTGCTGTTTTTGTTGAAAAAACTGTGAAAAAATTATATAATGTTAGTAGTTGTAGGAACGTAGAAAAAGGACTTGAGCGTATTCCGAAAATAAGAGGGAAAGAGAGGGAAAGATCATGGGCGTGATGTCAATTGGATCTGGCGGTGCTACGACAATGATGACGTTTCCGCAGATCAATGAAAGAGTTGACCAGATTGGATCAGAGAAGGTAAAGGCAGCGAGTGAGAAGGCGGCAGAGCCGTATACGGTTTCGTTTGCTGGCAATGAGACGAAGATAGGGAGGAGCAAGTTCTATCAGGGCAATATGCGTACCCTTCGTGATGGGATGCAGAATTGCCACGTTGTGATGGAGAAGGCACGTTCCTATTATGAGGTTTCCAATGCAGGAAACCAAACGAAGATCGGTACGAGTCCATTTGCCAAGAACAATGAGCGTATCAAGAATGATGGTGCGCGCGTGAACGCTGCTATTGCACAGAAAACGAAATCCTACTTTACGGTGTCGAACTTTGGCAATGAAACAAAGCTGGGTTCCAGTAAATTCCAGCAGACGGCGAAGGCTACTTCGGAGCAAGGCCAGAAGAATGTTTCTGCTACCATGTCAAAGATAAGCAGCCAGTGGAAGGTTTCCAATTTCGGCAACCAGACGAAGACTGGTCACAGTGCTTTTCAGCAGACGAACGCTCATATTTCCCAAGCGGCAGCTGCGGCTTATCATGCAGGTTCCGGTCATGCGAAGGGTGCAGGCTCCCGCATGGATATTCCGGCATAGGGTTAGGCATTGAACTCTCTGGTGCGGCATTTTTGCTGTGCCGGAGAGTTTTTTTCTTTTCTTTTTCTTAAAAAGAAGGTTTTTTTCAGGAAAGAGCGAAATTATATTATGTGGAATATTTTCATGCTTTTTTCATTGACGGATAGCAAGACGGGTTGCGTTTGGGAGGGGAAATATTTGGCTGAGAATAGCGATGCTCCATTTGATAGAGAAAAGGATACAGCTACGGTGCATAGCAAAAAATCGTCCAAGTGGATTACCAAGCTGGTTGGGAAGGACGTTTCGGCAGAGGATGTCAAGCCGTTGCCGGAGCTGGTTTCCATTCATGGACTCTCCGAGGTTCCGGAGGATCGTGACTGGATGCTTTTGGAAATGCAGAGGCTGTCGGATTTTTTTGCGCCTGAGTCTGAAAAATATGTGCTTTATGCGGAGCTTCGCAAGGAGCTTGTGACATGGAAAGCTCCTGTTTTGTGGCATTGGCTGGCAGAAGGAACGGCGGCAGCCGTATTGCTGTATATTTTGCTCGGTCAAGTGCTCTCTATGCTGATGGGGCTGTTCCTTTTTGTGGTATGTATGGCGGCTGCTGTCGTTGGCTATGTGCGTGCCAGCAGAAAAAACAGGAGATTAAGGGCAAACCTGCAAAGAAAGCTTCGGCATGCAGAAAATATTTTGCGGAGGATCTACAACTCTGCGGAGGATTGCTTTCTTCCAATTGGTTTTACGTCACCAGATGCGCTTTTGGGAATCTTGAGTGATCTGGAGTCCCGTAAGACGGACAGCTTGGAGGAGGCTATGCGATGGAATCAGGACAAGGTGGAAACCTTTTCTTGAGCGGGGCAGGGGATGAAAGGATTGCCGGAACAGTCAATAGGCGGAGAATGACGGTTCCTGACCTGTCGCGTATGGCGATCTGTGTGGCGTTTTGCTGTGTGTCAGCGTATCTTTCCGTTCCGATGCCTTTTGTGCCGGGAGGTATGCTGACGGCATTGACTGTGGCGTTGAACCTTATGGCGCTCATGCTTTCGCCCTGGCAGACTTTTTGGGGGATTTTGGTTTATGTGCTGCTGGGGTGTGTTGGGCTGCCTGTGTTTGTCGGCGGTTCTTCTGGGTTTGCGAGGCTGTTTGGCCCAACGGGCGGTTTTATTTTTGCGTGGCTTTTGGCATATCCGCTGGTCAGTCTTGCCAAGGGGAAGTCTCCGAGCTTTGCCCGCTATGCAGGGGTATCTCTCCTGCTTGCCTTGCCGATCAGTTATGCAGGGGGCACGGCTTCCATGATGCTGGTGATGGAAGTGGATTTCTGGCAGGCATTTTGGATGGGGGCAGCTCCTTATTTGCCGGGAGATGTGCTGAAGTGCGTTTTTGCGGCTTTTTTGGCGGTGCGTATTCGCAGAGCATTAGGGAAGTATTGATCTATCTCTATGCATACTGTCTTTTGCAGAGGACGTTTAGGGGGAGTATAAAATGGAAAAATCAAAGGTCTATTTTACAGATTTTCGTGTGCAGGTCGGCACGAGCCTTTTACAAAAGCTGAAAACGCTTTGCCTTGCGGCAGGCTTTAAGAAAATTGATATGGATAAAAAGTTTGTTGCTGTCAAGATGCATTTTGGTGAGCTGGGGAACTTGGCATTCCTGCGTCCGCAATACGCTAAGGTGATTGCGGATCTGGTAAAGGAGCAGGGCGGCATGCCGTTCTTGACAGATTGCAACACGCTTTATCCGGGCAGCCGCAAAAATGCGCTGGAGCATATAGATTGCGCAAATTTCAATGGGTTCAATCCGACAACGACAGGCTGTCAGATCATTATCGGGGACGGGCTCCGTGGGACGGACGAGGTGGAGGTTCCCGTAAAGAATGGTGAGTTTGTCAAGGCAGCCAAGATCGGACGTGCCATTATGGATGCGGATATCTTTATCAGTTTGTCGCATTTCAAGGGGCATGAGATGACGGGCTTTGGCGGTGCTGTCAAGAATATTGGCATGGGCTGCGGAAGCCGTGCGGGGAAAATGGAGCAGCATTCCTCCGGCAAGGTCAGCGTGAACGAGGCAAAATGCCGTGGCTGCGGTCGCTGTGCAAAGGAATGCGGTTCCAATGCTATCGTGTATGAAAATGGAAAGGCGCATATCCAAAAGGATATTTGCAAGGGCTGCGGCCGCTGTATCGGGGCATGCTCCTATGATGCAATCAGAAATGATCAGTGGGATGCGGGAGATAAGCTGGATCGCAAGATGGCGGAGTATGCGCAGGCGGTCTGCCAAGACAGGCCGTGCTTCCATGTGAGCCTTGCAATGGATATTTCTCCGAATTGCGACTGTCATGCAGAAAATGATGCCGCTATTCTTCCGAATATTGGTATGTTTGCTTCTTTCGATCCCGTGGCATTGGATCAGGCTTGTGCAGATGCCTGCTTGCAGGCAGCTCCGCTTGCGAACAGCCAGCTTTCGGACAATCTCGCAAAGGAGGATTGGCACCATCATCATGATAATTTCTTGGACAGCAATCCGAATGTGCGTTGGAAGGAAACGCTGGAACATGCGGAAAAGATCGGTCTTGGTTCAAGAGAATATGAACTGGTGCGCTTGAAATGATGCAGCTGGAAAAGGTGGAGCGTGCTATTGAGGCTGTCAATGCCTGCTGCGGCAGGTGCGGGATCTGTTCTCCGCAATGCCCTATTGCACTGGCGAGAAGGGCATTGGAAGGGCTGAAGAACGATTTGCTGGACATGGAGCAGCAGGTGTGAGGATAACGCTTTTGGGAGGGGTATTGGTGAAGGAATCTGAGTTTTCTGCAACAAAAGAAGCTCTTCACGAGATTCTTGGGGCTGTGGAGCATGAAATTTCTAAATACGTGGGAGAGCGGCGGTTAAAAAATCGTTTGAAGGTATCTGCGGAAGAAATTTTAACGAATATCATTAGCTATGCGTATCCGGACACCGGCGGGAAGATATATGTTTCTTGCGAGTTTTTGGCTGAAAAGCAGGAGCTGAGATTTGAGTTCGTGGACGAGGGGATTCCCTACAATCCCTTGGAGGAACAGCCGGAGGTAGATCTTGAGGCTGATCTTGACAGCCGTTCTATTGGCGGGCTGGGAATCTTTATTTACATGACGGTTATGGATCATTTGGAATACAAGTATGAGAATGGGCAGAATCATTTGATCGCATGCAAGAAACTGAAGGAGGCAGAGCTTGTAGGCTAAGAAAGGCTGTGCCCGTTGGAAATGAGAGAAGATTAGTGGCTGCAAAAAATTTTGATGGGGTGAAAGCATGGTAGTAACAGTAAAACGAGATGATGATATTCGAGTGGTGGAGATCAATGGTTCGTTGGACATTGAAGGTGCAGATGTCATGTCAAAGGAAGTAACCAAGCTGATCGATACAAAGCCTTTGATCCTGTCCATGGAAAATTGCCCTTATGTGGCAAGCTCCGGACTTCGTTCTTTGCTGGTTCTGGCAAAGACGGCAAAGGCAAAGGGTGTTTGCGTGGTTTATGCAAACATGATTCCTGAAGTAATGGATATTATTGAAATGACGGGCTTTGATAATCTGATCCAGCATGTGCCTACGCTGGAGGAGGCAGAAAAAGTAATCAGAGATAGTGAAAATTGATGATTAAACCGTTAAGGACTGCACTCGGTCTTGTACCGAATGCAGTCCTTTTAGCTTGTTTCCTTAGAAACCTTACAATGACAGGAAGGTGATTGCTGGCTTGCTGGCAAAAATACAGGAAATCGTGTATAACTCAGCACAGATGTCCCCCACCTCCATAGGTGACAGGTACCTTATGGAGTAAACAAGCGGCGGGTATATCTCCCACTTCGTTGAAACGCTGTCCTATGAAGAAAATGCTTGTTGCATTTTCTTGATTGAAGGCGTTATAATGCAGGAAAGAGGGTGACAAAATGGAGCTGACGGAGGAGCAGCAAGCAGAGCGAAGAAAACGTATTCTGGAAAAGGTGCAAATGCTTCGCCTGATCGATGACAATTTCATGACGAAGGCATTCGAGGACAGCCCTGAGTGCGTGGAGCTGGTTTTGCGGATCCTCATGGGGAAGGAAGACCTCAAGGTTCTTTCCAGCCAAGTGCAGTA
>JAZLHW010000041.1:0-28589 GCA_045617105.1 Selenomonadaceae bacterium
CTTTACCCAGTTACACTTGTCCAGAACAACAAGACCATATAGCAATGTATACTTTTTACAATTTTGACAAATCCTACATATATAAATTTACCATAAAAAAAGTCCCCCATTAAATGAGAGACTTCATTATCAAATGGTGCGATTGGCGCGATTCGAACGCGCGACACCCTGGTTAGGAGGCAGATGCTCTATCCAGCTGAGCTACAACCGCAAATCACACTATCATATTATAATGACTTTGCCAACGCAACGCAAGCCTTTTCTAAAAAGCCCATCTAATAGCTATTGATCAATACGACGAATATCCGCGCCAAGCCCCACCAGCTTGTCCACAAGGCAATCATAGCCACGGTCAATATGATGGATATAGCCGATCTGCGTCTCGCCCTCTGCTACCAAACCTGCCAGCACCATAGCAGCACCGGCACGGAGATCTGTCGCCTTAACTTGGCATCCTGTCAGTCCATCAACGCCTTCCACGATAGAGGTACGCCCATCTATCTTGATATGTGCACCCATCCGCTTCAGTTCGTCTACATGCATAAACCGATTCTCGAAAACAGTTTCTGTCACCATGCCAGTCCCATTCGCCACAGCAATCATTGCCATGAACTGTGCCTGCATGTCTGTTGGGAATCCTGGATACGGCAGTGTCTTGATATCTACTGCTTTCATGCGTCCAGAGCATTTCACCCGAATCCCATCAACATTTTCCTCTATCTGTGCACCAGCTTCCTTCAGCTTGGCAATCACGGGCTTCAAATGCTCGCTGATGGCGTTCTCGATGTACACATCACCCTGCGTCATTGCCGCAGCCACCATATAAGTACCTGCCTCGATGCGGTCAGGAATAATCGCATAGCTGCGTCCTACCAGCTTCGGACGGCCTTCGATCTTGATAACATTCGTTCCTGCACCACGAATCTTTGCCCCCATCACATTAAGATAATTGGCAAGATCCACGATTTCCGGCTCCTGCGCCGGATTTTCCAGCAAAGTGACTCCCTCTGCCATAGAAGCCGCCATCAAGATATTTTCCGTAGCACCAACACTTGGAAAATCCAAATAGATCTTTGCACCCTTCAATCCATTCGGGGCAACCGCCTCGATATAACCATGACCGCTGCGAATTTCTGCACCAAGCGCCTCGAATCCCTTTAAATGAAGATCGATTGGCCTTGTGCCGATCGCACAGCCGCCAGGCAAAGAAATCTTCGCCTTCCCGCAGCGCGCTAAAAGCGGTCCCATGATGAGAAAGGATGCCCGCATCTTTCTCACAAGGTCATAGGGTGCCTCACAGCAAGCAATATTTGTACTGTCTACGAACAGCTGCCGCTCCTTTTCATGAAACACGGCATCTATTCCCAACTTTTTCAAAACCTCAGTGATGGTATACACGTCCTCAAGTGCCGGCACATCATCTAAAACACTTGGCTTATCCTGCCCCAAAAGGGCGGCTGCAATGATAGGAAGCACTGCATTCTTTGCCCCGCTGATTCTTACGCGCCCTTCCAAACGACGACCACCATTTATAATCAACTTTTCCATTCTGCGCCCGATATCCTCCCAAGCATACCAAACTAAATAAAGCATTATGAATTAGTTTACCATCATACCAGCAAACTGACAAGTCAAAAGAATGGATTAGTTTCCAGTTTTTTCTACCTGCAGGACAGAATGAACTACATTTTCGATGATATAGTCTGTTGCGAACCGCGTTTCCTTGGAAGCCGTTTCCTTTTTCGTTCCTAAAAGGTTCACCTTGCGTTCCTCCTGCGCAGGATTCTCTTTTGCCGCCTTGATTGCTGCCTTGATTGCCTTCTTTTGCTCCTTCTCGCTCAATGGAACAGCAGGAGCGCCAGGGGATATGATGATCTCATTGTTGCTTCCCGTCTGAAGGAACCCCCTCAGCTTTTCCTTCGTCGATACAGGCGCACCATCCTCCGCCAACAAAGCTCCTGCATTTTGTGCTGCAAGCTGTGCCACGGGAATCAGTCCTCCCCCTCGAATATCTAAGTGCAGAGTACCCGGAAGCTGATTCTTAGGTACTGTATAAGGAATCGTCAGAGTCTCATTTTCCTTTCGATATGGATGAATGACTGTCTTGAAGTTCACGGTTTCTCCCGGCTTTACGCTAGGCTTGTCCGGCGTTGCGGAAATCAATGCCGCAGTCCTTCGCTCTGCCGCCATTGTAACATCCACCTGTACACCAACGATCTCAGATTCCTTTTCTGCATCCGAGCACAAAATGTTCATTGCCTGAATGAGATCCAATACCGCAACCTGACCGACATCCGTTGCATTGTAGAAAATGTTCCTGCGCTTTGCCATACCATTTTCCGCTGCATCTGTACGAATAGAAAAGCTGACATCTGCCGAGCATCCGCTAAGTCCATCTGAAACCTGGCTCATAGACGAATATGTCATGCTTGCGCTAAGCTGCGGAAGCAATGTCTCATCATAGACAATGCGAGTTCCATACGTTCTCTCTACACCAAGCGTATTATCCTTCACATGAACATTCACAGGAATCGCCAAGGGATATACACCCATCTCACCTGCAATGCCCGCCGTTCTGTCTTGGCTGACTCTCCCGATAACCCGACCGATATTTGACATCTTCATACCTGCCGTTGGTCCAGACATGCCGCCCAGAACAGTTGCATCCGTCATGAAATAACTGACATTTCCCGTATGCATATAGGAATGTCCAAAAGCTAAGACTCTATTCCCATCTACCGCCGTAACAGTTCCTGTTGCACCAACATTATAATCACCGCAGGCAAGTGCAACCCCAACAGGGCTTCCCGGCACCAATCCTGCAAATTCCGTGTTCTCACTGCCCGCACCAGCAGTGCCTAAAAGGACTGCATCGGTCAAGCTCTCGTTGTGCTTAAACACATGCTCCTTCAAATAGCTCATGCCGGCATCGTCAAACCCAGAAACTGTGAATACGGCTTTTTCCTCCAACTGGCCATCTGCCTGAACACCCACGGGAGACGTTCCCTCCTCTGCCTTCTGCTCAGGCAGTTCCTCTGCGGTCTCCTCAGCCGAAGCTGCCTCTTCCGAAGTTTCCTCTCCCGAAGTTTTCTCTGTCGAATCCACTTGGGCTTCATCTTCATCCGCAGAGCTTTCCTCAGCAGAAGCTTTCGTTTCCTCTGCAGGTGTTTTTTCTTCAGCAGACACATTTTCCTCAGAATCTGCTTCCTTTTCCTCGGCAGGTACTTCCTTTTTCCCAGTCCCCTCCTCTAAGGGCTTTGTTTCTTCCTGCTGGCTTTCAGTGCCTGCATCTTCTTTTTCCTTTTGTTCCTTTTCCTTCTGTTCTTTTTCCTCGTCTGCACGTTTTTTCTCAGCAACTGCCTTGAGGTCGATCAAAGGTTTTCTCACCTTGTTTTTATCATCCGGCATATCCCAAAGCTTTACCATTTCCTCTGCCGGTGTAAGGAAGAAGGTCGTTCGCTTCATATCCTTAAATCCAATGGACACGGCACCCACCAAATAATCATCTACATAAACAGGACTGCCGCTCATCCCCTGCAAAATCCCCCCGTTTTCCTCCATCAATGGACCATACGCCCGAACCATGATATACGGCATAGACGTACCGGAACGGGAAATGCCAATAATCTCCACATCAAATGAACGAAGCTCTCCCGTCTCATCCATGACCGTATAAGCCGTCCCCGTCATGCCCTTGTAAATGTCACTAACTGGCATGATTGGAGGCATTGCACTTGCCGACGTTATCTGCATTTCCAAAAAAGCTGCCATCATACCGGCAAACAACGCCTTGCTCCATTTCTTACGCAAAAAATTCACCTCCATACTAAACAAAAGTTCTCTCACTCTTGAAAATGCTCCTCATTCCTTCGGAAGTATCAACAAAGCACTTCCTACCCGCCGTTCTCCTCCATCCGAAGGAGAATTCTGCACAGCACCTCCGACCACCAGCTCACTGGAGCCTCCGCCATCAAAATTCATGGCATCTACGCAGCCGTACTGCTTCAAAAGAGCTGCCCACTCTGTGAGGGAACAGCCATGACTGCTTGCCTGTCTGCCATCTACAACAGCCAGAACATAATTTCCTTCCTTTGTGACACCAAAGGCACTGCGCGGTGCACGTCCATAACGAATATCCGAAGGAAATTCCTCTGCTCCTGCTGTCACATGCACATTCCCATGATCCAACAATCTAGGACCTGCCCCCATGACCTGCTCTGCTTGATTCCATACATTTCCAAGATCCTGCTCCACCGTCACATCGTCACCGATCACCACGGTATCAAACGCTTCCTTTGCTGCGCCATGAACAGAGATCACCATGCCGTCCTCCGGAATCGGTGTATTGCCTATTCCGATATCCACGACCTTGCCATCCTTTACAATGTATTCCCGTCCATACTCGTTCGTCCTCGTTGCAGGTCCATAAAAACGATTATAAACAACCAAGCTGTCTGCACCCCTCGCAGCATCCACGCCGCCGACAGGCCAAGATACATCTCCGATCGTTACCATCCCGCTGTAATTCGGCTTTCCAAAAATAACCGATCCATCCTGCATAATTCCCATTGCTGTTCGAGAAATATAGGTAGTTCCCGCAATCAGCCCATCGATCTTGAGATTGCCAAGGATATCTCCGTTGCCTGCAAAATAGCTGGCATTAACACCCGCTACCGCCTCATACTCGTCTGCAATATAACTGACCGTTCCCAATCCCGGAACCTGCCCATCATCAAGAGCCGGCTGAAGCTTGTATTTGCTGCGATCTGCTTCAATGAAGTAAGCCGTCACCGGCCCATCACTGTTCCACCTTGAATAAATCGTCTTTTTGAGTCCGGGAGCCAGCTGGATCTGCGTGAAATCTCTCGTCGGGCCAGGCATGCAGACCCCCAAAAGGCTCTCATCCATCTCCAAGCCACTCGGATTTTGAGACCTTTTCAAAACATCAATATAGACTCTCGCCGGGTGCTGCAGCTTCTCTACTTTATACTCTGCGGCTTCCTTAAGCTCAATCCTGACTTGAAGGTTGTTCTGCTTTTCTTCGTAAGCAACGTTCTCGATCATATCATTGTGAATCGTATCTTTCTTGAGCTTCTTAGCGGAAACTCCCTTCATTTCGAGAACGATCTCCCTGCCATCCTCTGCCGTCCTTGCCTCATAGGAAGACGGCATGCGATCCATATCAAAAACAATGCGGTCATGCTCCTCACCTGCATGAAAACGGACATTGGATATCATCGAAGGTGATGCCGCAAAGGCAGATGCCTGAAAGCAACATCCCAATACCGTACCTAATACAAGACTCCTCTTGGAAAAAAACTTCATCAAAGCAAGACCTCCAAACCACAAGAAACGGCATCCTGCAATGCATACTGGCAGAATGCATCAAACACAATACTATATAAGACGTACACTAGTATATCATATTTCAAGAAAAATAAAACAGCGGAATATCGCCATATTCCGCCATTTTTCTATCATTTTTTCAAATGCTGCGCACGTTCCATTGCATCCTGCTGAAGCACGGACGGTGCAATCTGCTTGTAGATCAGGTCAGCAAGCCCCACACCGCCGCCGTCTGCCAACTGCTTCATCAGTTCCGAGTCCCGCATATCCTCAAAGATATTCATTGCATTCGACTTCTTGAACATCGCATTCTCCGGAACGGTCTTTCTCATCTGACGGTACATCATCTGCAAAAACATCGTCTCAAAGCCCTTGCAGGCTTCTTTGAGCTGTTTGTCCTGCTCGTTGATATTTGCCGTATTTACGATATGGTTCGACCCATGCTCCGTTGCCAGCTTCCTCTGTGCTTCCTCCAAGGTTCTGGAAAAATCCGCCGACTCGGCAGCCATAGCCGCCGAATCATAACTGCTGTTCGTTTGAAATCCTGCTATCCCAACAGCATCAACCTGCATGAAAATCACTCCTTAAATAATCTCCAGATCCGCATGGATCGCACCAGCAGCCTTCATTGCCTGCAAAATGGAGATCATGTCGCGCGGCGTAGCCCCTACGGAATTCAATGCGCCTACGATATCCGCAACATTTGTCGTTGCTTCCATTACGATCGTCTTTGCATTATCCTCCGATGCCTCCGTATCTGTTCCCTTGGTCACTACAGTCGTACCATAAGAAAATGGTGCCGGCTGATTGGCATCCTCTGACTGGGCAACCTTGATGGTGAGTCCCCCCTGCGTAATGGAGCAGTAATCCACTGAGACATTTCCACCCATGACCACGGTACCTGTCCGCTCATTGATGACGACCTTCGCAATATTGTCAGGAGTTACAGGAAGTTCCTCAATACTCGCCACGAACCCAACTACATTGCCCCGATAATAAGACGGAATCGCTACATCGATACGTCCGGGGTTCGTTGCCCTCGCAATCCCACCATACTGCGAATTGATAGCAGCAGCAACGCGTGCCGCCGTCGTGAAATCCGCCTTGGCAAGCGAAATAGACAAATTGCCATTCGTTCCGATATCATCTTCTACCGTGCGTTCCACAATAGCTCCATTTGGTGTCAGCCCAACCGTCGGAAAGTTCTTCTGTACACCCTGTCCGCCATTTCCCGCCATGAAACCACCCGTTGAAACAGCTCCCTGCGCAACCGCATAGACCGTCCCATTGCCTGCACGAAGCGGTGTCTGCAAAAGCGTTCCGCCCTGCACACTCTTGGCATCACCAATGGAGGATACCGTCACGTCCAGTGCATCGCCTTCTCTCACAAATGGGGGAAGCGTTGCTGTCACCATAACTGCCGCAACATTCTTTGGTTTAAGCGTTGCTGCCTCGATGGAAACACCATAGCTTTTCAGCATATTGACCACGGATTGAATCGTTTCCGTTGTCTTGTTGGAATCTCCTGTACCGTTAAGACCGACAACCAAACCGTAGCCCATCAGCTGATTGGAGCGGACACCCTGCACTCTGGAGATATCCTTAATGCGCGTAACCGCAGAATCTGCAAAAGCGGGTGTCAGATTCACCCCCAAAAGGCATACAGCAATGGAAGCGATTGCAATAATTTTTTTCATAATTTCTCCCTCATCAGAACAAGATATTGAATATTTGCGTCAGGATTCCCTGCCTCTGCTTTGCATTAAGTGGACCCTTTCCATCAAAATGCACCGTAGCATCCGCTACCTGCGTGGACAGCACCGTATTGCCTGCGCTCACATCGTCCTGCCGCACAATGCCCCGAAGGGTAATCTTATGCTCATCCTTGTTCTGCCAAATGGACTGCGTTCCCTCGACCACCATATTGCCATTTTGCTGAACCTCTACGACCGTCACTGTCAAATTTGCCTTGACCTTGTTCGTATCCGTTGCCGAACCATCTGCCTTAAAAGAATCCGAGCCGCTTGCCGAAGCTGCCGCCAAAAAGCCAAAGATTCCCGTTCCTGCACTCAAGCTCTGATTGCCGGACTTCTTGTTGGAATTCGTCTTGGCAGCTGACAGGGACGTGGTTTCGCTGATCACGATCGTCAAAATATCTCCCACGTTATGTGCCTTGCGGTCTGCAAAAACGCTCCACATCTGCCCATCATTGTCCGTCCAAAGTGACTGAGCGGAAGCTGCCGGCATAACAGCCAGCGATCCTGCCAAAGCCAGAACCAGCAGCCTTCCTCCCTTTCTTTTTTTCATAGTCTTCACCTCTTTGTATACAGCGATCGACCAGCACTTCCTATGAAATCAATTCCACGGTCGATGCATCCACTACTCTGCCCCGCAGTACCTTTCTGGAGACCGCATTGCGGACACGGATCACACGCCCAATACGCCCCCGCTCCATAGCAACACCTTCCATGCTGACTCGTACCCCATGATGCTCCGCTATCATGGTAACAGAAGCCCCCACGTCTATAACTACAGGCGTTTGCAGCATCCGCTTCGTCAGCAATGTCCCCGAACGGATCGCCCTTGCCGGTACTTGCCCAATGGCATCCTGCATATTGGTCAGATAATCTGCACCCCGATGGACAAGTTCGACCTCCTCCAAGTGTACGTCGTCACTCCCAATAGGATGCTCCAAAAACAAGTCTTTTTTTGCTACCAGTACCTGCTCGTAAACCTTCAGCCTAAAATAGCAGATCGTTCTCCTAAAATGCTTGCCGTCCAAAAAAACATTGATATGTGCAGGAATCAGCGTACCATACTCAATCCGCTTTGGAAAACTTACCTCGCAGGTAATCTCCCCATACGGATGAAGCAGATTCTTAGGTGCACGCATCAAGACGATCTCATGCCGCCTGGTCTCTCCTATATTCTGAAGCTCCTCCTCCAAGCCCGCCTTTGCAAGCTCTGCCATCTGGCTCGATGGCAAAACTTGGGAATACTGTTCCGCCCGTGCCATCGGAAGGAAAAAACAGCCACCCAGCAAAAAGCACAGAATGGCTGCCATTATTTTTTTCATCATCGCTTCAAGCCATTTGCTGTTTCCAGCATGGAATCCGCTGTCGTGACTGCCTTGGAATTGGACTCATAAGCACGCTGAGCAACGATCATATCAACCATTTCCTCAACGATCTGAACGGATGACATCTCCAATGCACTCTGGATCAACGTTCCTGCACCTTCTTCGCCCGGATTGCCCTCGATTGCATCTCCGGAAGCCGCAGTAACCCGATAAAGATTCTTTCCAATTGCCTCAAGCCCCGCAGGATTGACAAAACGAGCCAACGTGATCTGCCCGACCTGCTGCGGCTGGTCACTGCCTGCCGGTTTGCAGGAAACACGTCCATCCGAGGAGATCGTAATTGTGTCACTCGGCGCCGTTTCATCCAACGTGATGCCATCAGCCAATGGATAGCCGTCCGTTGTAACCATGCGGCGATTGGAATCCAGCTTGAACGTACCGTCCCGTGTATAAGCAATCGTGCCATCCGGCATTTCTATCCGGAAGAAGCCCTCACCCTCAATAGCGACATCCGTTGGGTTCGCTGTCGTCTGAACCGGTCCCTGTGCAAAAACCCGCTGTGTTGCCGCTACTCTCGTGCCAAGACCGATTGCCAGTCCCGTAGGATACTGTGAATCTGCACCGCTCTCTGCACCGGCTCCACGAAGATTCTGGTAGACCAGATCCTGAAATTCCGTCCGAACCTGCTTGCCGCCGTAGGTATTTACATTGGCGATATTGTTCGCAATTACATCAATATGCTTTTGCTGGCCGACCATGCCCGATGCTGCCGACCACATTGCTCTCATCATAAAGCAACTTCCCCTATTCCTGCCATCATTGGCCCATAAATTTTCGTATCCATCAAAAATATATCGAATTTATTCAAAAAAACTTAACTTCTTCAACGTCTGGCTATCTACCGAGCTGCACCAACCTCAGTAACTGATTTCTCCAGCATGGTATCCTGTGTAACGACTGCCTTGGAGCCAGCCTCATAAATGCGTTGGTTCGTAATCAGATTCACCATTTCCGTCACCACGTTGGAATTGGAGCGTTCCAAGCAGCCCTGCTGTATTTCTCCTGCTGCCGGACGCGGCTCTGCTCCTGCCTGGGGTATCCAAAGATTGTCACCCTGCTTAAGCATTGCTCGGTAATTATCCCCAAAAGAAACCAGCATCAGCCTGCCGATCTGCTGTCCCTCTGACGTAATGTTCCCATCAGCCCCGATAATAATATTCGTCGCATCCTGCGGAATCGCAATCGGACGCCCCTGGGCATCGAGAACCGGTTGTCCCTTGCGCGTCTGCAGCTGCCCCGATGCCGAACGATAGAAAGAACCATCTCTCGTATACCGAATCCCCTGCGGGGTCTGTACCCCGAAATAACCATCACCGGAAATTGCCACATCCAATGGATTTCCCGTTGTCTGAAAAGCTCCCTGCTCATGATCTGGTGCTATCTCAGCAATGGCAGAGCCAAGTCCCAACGTACCAACAGCTGGTGCCTTGCTTCCAAGATGGAAGCCCTTGAAGGACGTAACCTTTGTCCTCGGATCATCGTCATTGATTCGACGAATCAGCATCGGCTCAAACTCCTTGCTGATCGCCACATCCTTCTTGAATCCTGCCGTACCGGAATTTGCCAAATTATTCGCAATCGTATCTGTGCGATGCGTTTCCGTAATCATGCCGGAAGCAGCCGTATACAAGCCACGCCACATAACCTGTCACCTCATATTTATTAAGTATCACTTACGCTTGAACTTCGTATTTGTTGCCTTTCCGTCAAATCCTGAGAACACGTCCAATGCCTTGCCGCAGCCAAGAGCCACACAAGAAAGAGCCTCCTCTGCAACCGATGTTGGAATCTCCGTTTCCCTGCGGATCAGTTCATCCAGCCCATAAAGCATTGCGCCCCCGCCTGTCATAACGATTCCGCGGTCCATGATGTCCGCAGCCAACTCCGGCGGTGTCTCCTCCAGCACCTTCTTCACGCACGTAATAATGCTTTCCACAGACAGCGACATGGCCTCCGCAGCCTGTGCAGTCGTGACATGGATGACCTTGGGCAATCCGGAAAGCAAGTCCCTTCCACGTACTTCCATTACCTCGTTGCGTGCATCTGGGAATGCTGCACCGACATTTATCTTGATATTTTCTGCCGTGCGCTCCCCAATCATCACATTGAATTCACGCTTCACATAAGCAATGATATCCGAATCAAAACGATCTCCTGCGATACGCAGGCTGGCACTCATAACGATCCCGCCCAAGCTGATTACCGCAATATCTGTCGTTCCTCCGCCAATATCCACGACCATCGAGCCATAAGGCTCTGAAATGTCCAGCCCTGCGCCAAGCGCCGCTGCCAATGGTTCTTCAATCAACTGCGTACTCCTTGCCCCTGCCTGCTCGGCTGCCTCCTGCACAGCACGCTGCTCCACCATCGTAACGCCTGATGGAATACAGATCATGATGCGGGGCCGAAACACAAAGCTCTTTCCTACCACCTTTTCGATGAAATGACGAAGCATCCGCTCCGTAACATCATAATCTGCGATAACACCCTCGCGAAGCGGACGAATCGCCACGATGTTTCCCGGTGTACGACCGATCATCTGCCTTGCTTCCTCGCCAATGGCAAGCACGCGGTTCGTATCCTTGTCAATCGCAACAACAGACGGCTCACGAAGCACGATGCCCTTGCCCTTCACATAAACAATGGCATTCGCCGTTCCCAAATCTATACCTATATCCATGTTCATTCCAAACATAAAGAAAAACGATCCCCTTCCAAAACACACCCCATGCCAAACAAACCTGCAAGAGAAGAATCTCCCACACAAATAATATATAATAAAACCCATCGCATGACAATACTAAAACATTCTTTTCCTTTCAGCTTTCTTTTGACCTCTCCATAAAGCCTCTTGCATCCAGCCTGCTTCCTATTCCCGCCCTATTTCAAAAATACTTGAAATAGCTCCCGTATCCCATGTGCTCTTGCTTCCATTCGGCAAAAAGCCTAAAAAATTTGAATACATCGAATTTTTAAAGCTTTCCTTTTGCAATTTACATTGACAGTTCTCCTCAGAAAATGTTACGATGGTGATATCTAAGGGTTACATCTCTATCAATTCATTCTCAGGGGGTAAAAGCAACATGAACAACAGAAGAAAAATCGTCGTTATCGGTGCCAGCAATGTCGGCTCTGCCGTCGCAAACAAGATTGCAGACTTCCAGCTCGCAACGGAAGTTGCACTCATTGACCTCAACACGGACAAGGCATGGGGCGAAGCAAAGGACTCCAGCCATGCTACCAGCTGCGTTTACAGCACAAACATCAAGTTCTATCTTGGCGACTATGATGACTGCAAGGACGCTAATATCATCGTCATCACCGCAGGTCCTTCCATTCGTCCGGGCGAAACGCCTGACCGCTTGAAGCTTGCTGGAACGAATGCAAAGATCATGCAGTCCGTCTTCGGTGAGATTGCAAAGCGCACGAAGGAAGCCATGATCATCATGATCACGAATCCTCTTGACGTTGCAACCTATGTCGTCTCCACCCAGTTTGATTATCCGCGCAACCTTATCCTCGGCACTGGCACGATGCTCGAAACCTACAGGTTCCGCCGTATCCTCGCTGATAAGTACCAGGTAGATCCGAAGAACATCAACGGCTACGTTCTCGGCGAGCATGGCAACAACGCCTTTGTCGCTTGGTCAACGACTGGCTGCGCAGGCTTCCCGATCGAGCTTCTCGACCAGTATTTCCACAAGACAGAGCCTCTTGACAAGAAGGCTATCGAAAATGAGCTGGTGCAGGTTGCTTATGATGTGATCAACCGCAAGGGCTTCACGAACACAGGAATCGCAATGGCAGCATGCCGTTTCATCAAGTCCGTGCTTTATGATGAGCATACGATTCTCCCTTGCTCCGCTGTCCTTGATGGCGAGTATGGAATCCACGATGTAGCGCTTTCTATCCCTCGCATGGTTTGCGCTGATGGTATCATGCGTTCCTTTGAGATCAACCTCACAGACGCAGAGCTCGAGGCTCTCCATGCAGCAGCAAAGAGCGTACGTTCCGCTCTCGACGGTGCAGGCATCAAATAATTTCAAACGAGTCATTTTTTGCAGAGGCAGAAATTGCCTCTGCTTTTTTTGTGCAAAAAGAGGATTCATGCAGTGATCACATGAATCCTCTTTCCCTTGTTTTGTTATTTGGGTTTTGGTTTGTTCGTTTCATTCAAACGCGAAACAAACATACGCGCTTTCTCCAGCTCTGCCTGCTTCTGCTTCGCCATGATGGCACTTGCCGCACGATGCAGACGGCTCTGCATGGAATTCGTGCATTTCACGCAAAGCTTCCCCTTAACGATTGGAGCACCGCACACGCTGCACGGATAGCTGACCTGAAACTCCATCGTCTCGAATCGTCCCTCACGGATCATCTGCCTCAAAAGCGGAAGTGTCGCACCCGTTGCCTCGATAACCTCCTGCTGTGTTGCATGCGGATGATCCCTGACATAGTGGATGACCTCCGTTGCTATTTCCTCTTCCTTCGCATAACAGTCCCGGCAGAGCCTCCGACCGCTGATATCCACGAAGGGCTTCCCACAAATGGAGCAATTCTTTATTTTTTGTTGTGGCTTCATCATGACCATATCGACTTCGCCTACCTCAAAATTCCTGAAATATCTTCACCAGCCATACCCTTAGTAGTAGCTTCTCCATATTTCCCGAATTTCCTTCTCGAAAGTTTCATTTCACCTAAGGGTACTCTTCTCAGCAGGTATGACACTCCTCATAAATTCCTGCCTTCTTGAGCGTATTGACTACCGTTTCACCGATATGGGCAACCGTATCTGCAACCTCGATGCCCACTTCATTCAGTGCCTTGATCTTGTCAGCAGCCGTCCCCTTGCCTCCTGCAATGATGGCACCAGCGTGTCCCATGCGCTTGCCCGGAGGTGCTTGCCGACCAGCGATGAAGGCAGCGACTGGCTTATCCTTCATATTCTCGGCGATCCACTTTGCCGCATCCTCTTCCGCTGTGCCGCCAATCTCACCGATCATCAAAACTGCTTTCGTTTCAGGGTCGTTCTTGAAAAGCTCCAGTGCATCAATGAAATCTGTCCCCTTGACAGGATCTCCGCCAATGCCGATAGCAGTCGTCTGCCCGATACCTGCCGCAGACAGCTGGAAGCTTGCCTCATAGGTCAAGGTTCCGGAACGGGAGATTACCCCGACATGGCCTTTCTTGTAAATATATCCCGGTATAATACCAAGCTTGCACTCATCTGCCGTCAAAATGCCGGGGCAGTTCGGTCCAATCAACCGAGTTTTCTTCCCTTCCATGTAACGGCAAACCTTTACCATGTCCTGTACAGGAATATGCTCCGTAATGCAGACGACCAAGTCAAGTCCCGCATCTACGCCTTCCATAATGGAATCGGCTGCAAAGCGAGCAGGTACATAGACGACAGAAGCCGTAGCCCCAGTTGCTTCCACAGCATCCTTCACCGTATTGTAGACAGGTACGCCCTCCACAGATTGGCCAGCCTTTCCCGGAGTCACGCCTGCCACGATCTTCGTTCCATATTCCAGCATTTGCTTCGTATGAAATGTTGCTGCCTTACCAGTAATCCCCTGAACAATAACCTTTGTATCTTTATTTACTAAAATTCCCATCTCGACAGGCCTCCTTAGGCATTTTCCGCTTCTTTAACGAGCTTAACGATCTGTTCCGCACCGCCTTCCATGGTTGGAGCCATAATGACGTTCTTGATCGGTGTGTTTTTGAGGATCTCCCTCCCCCGTTCCACGTTCGTTCCTTCCAGACGAACCACAACGGGAACAGGAATGGACTTCCCATCCTCGGAGATAATCTTTGCAGCCTCCACAATGCCCTCAGCTACCAGATCGCACTTATTGATGCCGCCGAAGATGTTTACGAAAATTCCCTTGGACTGCCCGCCATCCAGCATGATGCGGAATGCCGCTGCAATCTTCTCCGGCGTAGAATCACCGCCAACATCCAAAAAATTCGCTGGCTCTCCGCCATAATACTTGATAATATCAACGGTTGCCATAGCAAGACCGGCACCGTTTACCATGCAGGCAACGTCCCCTCCCAGATTGACATAATTGAGGTCAGCCTTCGATGCGGCACGTTCCTTTGGATCTTCCTCCGTCTCATCACGCATTTCTTCAATATCAGGGTGACGGAAAAGTGCGCTGTCATCAAAATTGAGTTTTGCATCCAGTGCAATAACGTCGTCCTCCTCCGTCACGACCAACGGATTGATTTCCGCAAGAGAACAGTCCTTGCCGACAAATGCACGATACAGGCAGCCCATCAAATTCGCAGCCTTGCGAATCGCAGGCTGTGGGATATTCATAGCGTATGCCATACGGCTTGCCTGGAACGGTGCCAGCCCAATCGCAGGGTCAATATATTCCTTGATGATCTTGTCCGGCATCTCAGCCGCTACCTTCTCGATCTCCATGCCGCCTTCTTCGGAACCCATCATGACCACACGAGCCGTCTGGCGATCAATGACAAAGGAAAGGTAGTACTCTTTTTTAATAGCGGAGCCTTCCTCTATCAAAAGACGGCCTACCTTCTTTCCCTCCGGCCCTGTCTGATGCGTTACCAGTGTTTTGCCGAGGATCTCTTTTGCATACTTCTCAACATCTTCGATACTTTTTGCAATCTTGACGCCGCCAGCCTTTCCGCGTCCGCCGGCATGGATCTGTGCTTTTACGACTGTAACAGCACTCCCCAGTTTTTTTGCATTTTCCACGGCTTCTTCCACCGTGAATGCCGGCATTCCATTCGGCACATTGACCCCGTAGGATTTCAGGATCTGCTTGCTCTGATATTCATGAATATTCATCCTCACGCCTCCCTAATATTGGCTATCAAAAGAGAATTCCTTATGGATTCCCCTTATCAACAAATTCAACTGCAATACCGCATGGAGCTTCCCACAACCTCAATAAGCAGCCATTCCATGCACTGTATTTTCTTTGTACGGCCGGCAAAATCACCGAACCTTCAAAGCATACACCAGCTGTGCCTCCCATGCTGTACCCTTTTCCTCCGGCAACAGCTCCTCACCGAAATGAGTTTCCAAGCAAAGCCCTTTTTGATTCCCGCTCCCATGCAGGCAATCCCCTGCACGGAAGATCATCGTTGGGAAAGTCGTATACACAGCAAGAGAAATGCCGGACTCTGCACCCTCGGCAAGAACTGCCTGCCTTAATCCACCGTCATTGTAATCAATGGGGCAGAAAATGTCATAGCCAAACATGCCAAGCTCCATTTCCACGACCGGCTTCTCATCTCGAATATAGTAAGCGATCCCAGCTCCGCCGAACTCGCTCATGCGGGTTCCAAGCTCTGAAAGCTCCCTGAGATCCATGGATGTTCCTTCCACGGGAAGAAGATCCTGCCCTTTCAAGCAGTTCCCCTGCCGGCAAAATGTATCTGCAAAAATCTTTACCTTCTGCTTCTCCAAGGAATCAGATGCGTTCCCATCTAACTGAAAACATGCGCAATGTGTCATTTCATGCATCGTACTCGGTGCAGACTCCCACGCATAACGAATACTCAGCTCATTGTCATTGGAAAGTGCATACGTTATCTTCACCGTACCCTCTCCGCCATCTGCATTCGCACAGGTCAAGCACAGTCTGCCAGCTTCCTCACTTGCCTCCCACAGCTTCGCAGGAACCGCCAACGCATCGCCAGTATCCTGTCCAACCGCCGACGTTTCTTTTTCATAGGCTGCCGCCTCCGAAAATCCCAGCAGGACATTCACCTTTTTGAATGACCTGTCCCGAATCTTCCACGAAACCAGCCTCGCTCCATAATTCGTGATACTGACTTCCGTTCCCTTCGTATTTCTCAGCGTGTAAAGGAAGGTCTCCCTCCCATCACGAATCCTGCCAAACGACTCCTTCCTGATAAGTGCCATAGCACCACCTCCTTAAAGCATGGATCATTTCCTTTGCCAGCCAAACTCTGCTATGTCAATATCCAGAACCGCATCTACTACAAAATCTGCTTGCCCAAGGTCTTGCTTGCCGGAATAAGGATTGCGATAACCAATGCAAGTCATTCCAGCTGCCTTTGCTGCTGTAACACCATTTTGCGAGTCCTCCAAAACAACACAGTCCTTAGGCAAAACACCCAACCGTTCCGCCGTCAGCAAATAAATCTCAGGATCTGGCTTGGTTCTAGTCACTTCTGCGCACGTCAGCACGGACTCGAACACAGTCCCCAGCCCAAACTGGCGCAGAACATGTTCTGCCACCTTTGGCTGTGATGAAGTAGCAAGTGCAAGCCTTGCACCTGCATTTTTTAAACATTCTATCAACTGCAAGGTTCCAGGCACCTGCGGCAAGGAATCGCCCTGCTCCAAGACCTCCAAATACCTTTGATGCTTATATGCTGCCATTTCCTGCGCCGAAAGCCTCGTTTCTCCCTGTTCCTGCAAAACCTCCGCAAAAAGCTCCTTGCTGGCACGTCCTACATACTGGTTCAGCCTCTCCTCATTAAAAGGAATCCCAAAATGCTGAAAAGTCTCCATTTTCATGCGTGCATGAAGCAGCTCGCTCTCAACAATAACCCCATCCATATCAAAGATAAAAGCTTCCAAACCATCACCCCCATCTTAAGGGAATCTCTGCAGTTCTGCCTGTACTCGCCTTGCTTGCTCTTTTCTCGTCACATTTCACAAAAACTCCATAAGACATCATTTTTTAGAAATTAACTTAAATCAATGCCTTGAATACATCTGTCGGCACTGGGCAGGAGAAATAATATCCCTGAAAATCCTGACAGCCCAGCGACACGAAGAAGTCCGCCTGCTGCTCCGTTTCCACGCCCTCCATAATAATACGAATATCCAACTCCTCTGACAAATGCAAAATACACTGCAGCAAAGACCTTGCCCTTTCAGAATCCCCTGCTGCCTCCTGTGCAAACCTCAGATCGATCTTCAGCATGTCCACTGGCAGATCCTTGAGCATCATCAAAGAAGAATAGCCGCTGCCGAAATCATCCAGCAATACAGAAAACCCTTGCTCCCGAAGCGCCCGAACGGTGGAGATCACACGCAACCGATTTTCCATATAAGCATTTTCCGTAATTTCCAGCTTCAGCATCCATGGCTCCAAATGATATTTTTGAATGAGCCGCATCAAATGCTTCGGCAGGTCTGCGTCATAAAAATTCAACTTCGATATGTTTACGGAAATCGGAATCACACGGCCATAGGTATCCTTAACGTCCCTCAAAAAACGGCAAACCTGATCCCAAACATAATGATCCAGACGTGCTATAAAGCCGTTTCGCTCAAACACGGGAATAAAATGCCCCGGCGAAATCATTCCCTCCTGCGGGTGATTCCAACGAACCAAGGCCTCCGCCCCAACAATGCTGTCACACAGCAGGTCATAGACAGGCTGCAAATAAATGCAAAACTGCTTCTCATAGAGCGCCCGTTCCATATCTCGAAGGATCACCTGTTCCTCCATAAGGAGGCGGCTCATTTCCTCATCATAACGCACATAGCGCACATTGCTGCCGCTTCTTATCTTTTCAAGTGCCATTCTTGCCCTGTCACACATCTTGCTGACAGGAAGGAACACATTATCCACAGGATAAACGCCTGCCACGAACTGAATGTCATAATTGATTCCCAATGACTTGATCGTGCCATTCAAACCCTCGAAAAGCTGCTCCATATCCAAAAATTCGTCCGAAACACAAATCACAAACCGATCCGCTTCCAAACGGGCACAAACGCCGCGTTCCCCAAAAATATCCTGAAAATACCTTGCTGCCGTCTTTAATATGCTGTTTCCCGTTTCCCTATGAAAAAGCTCATTGATAGTCTTGAATTTATGAATGTTAAAATACACAATGTCATGCAGTACCTCGCTGTTGCTGCGCATCATAGCCCCTGCCTGACGATAAAAGCTCTCCCTGTTGCAAAGACCTGTCAAGGCATCCGTTTCAATATGGTTTCGCATGGAGACCATTTCCTGCTCCCCAGCCTTCCTTGCCTGCCTTCGCCACTCGTTCTCCCTTCTGCCCAAAACATTACTCACTCTGGCATGTGCCAGCTTCCTGCGGACAGGCTTCGTCAGAAAATCTGCTGCGCCAAGCTCGATCGCCTTTTCTTCCTTGTCCCTGTCATTGTACATGGTCATAGCAATCACAGGGATCTCGGAAAACTTCCGTGATTCCTGCATCGTCCCCAGCAAAGCAAGACCGTCCATCACCGGCATGGAAATATCTGTCAGCACAATATTTATGGGCTGTGACTCCAAAATCTCCAATGCCATTGCCCCATTTTCAGCTTCAACAATCTCAAAATCTTCTTGGAAGGACTGTTTCAGAATCAAACGCTCGCTCTCTTCATCGTCAACGACCAGCATTACCATTTTTTCTTCCACAGTACCGTCACCCCCCTAACAATCAGTCAGCATACCATATATATTCCACGTCATCTTCTTTTTCCCCTTCTTTTTTTGCAAAAAACACAGATATTTTCAGCTTTTCATTTTGTATCAAGCTGAGACTAATAAATTTATTTTCAATTTTCATTCAATTTTCATTTTCAGAATCTTGCAAACCGTCAAACAGTATGCTATAATGAGTACACGAAAGGGAGATGGGCAGGCAGGTGGAACGAATCTTGCGAGGTGAGTCCCAAACCGCTTGGCAGCCGAAACAGGCCTCCTTTGTACTTAGGTACTTGTCAGGAAGGGTGGTTGCGTATTGGTTATTTCAACAGGGATGCCTTCTGGCTGATTGATGAGTGCAGCTTATGAAGTGAGACTTTTTCCATTGGAACGCAGGGAGTCGCAATGTTGCTTGTGCGTCATGCGAACTCGAGTCGTCTGTGGATTCTCGTGTGCATCGTCATCTGTCGGCAGTGGCTGGCGCTATTCCACTAGTTTGTGGCGGTTTTCCATTTCTTGTGTTGCATGCGGTGTCTGGTGTGCCTCGTTTTTCGTCGGGTTCTTGTTGCCTGCCGATGGCGGTGAGCTTGCGGGTGTTGCGTGCGTGGTGTCCATGTTTAGCTAAACGGGTTTCGTATCTTCGTGTGCGATGCTGCTTAAGAAGTTCGCATACAGACAAAAGAATAGGGGTTTTCGTTACATGGTTTATAACGAGTGAAGCGGGCTTGCAGTGGTATGTTGCAGGCTCGCTTTTTGTTGTCCCTTCTTATTTTCTAGCCGAATAGAATACTGTCCATTCGCCCATCCGTCTGCCAACCTTCGGGTAAACAGAAAAAGCACAGGGCTTCTCTTCGATGAAGCACCTGTGCCATACCACAAAACTTTCTATGCAGCCCTCATGAAGCTTTTACTGCTTCGAAACAACTGCCGCAATGGCAGCGCCAAGTCCGGAACCACCACAATCCAAGACAGTATCCACCTTGCCCGCATCCTCGCCAAGAAGCTCAAGAAAAGCACTTGCCATATATTCCTTGGCTCCCGGCATTTTTTCGTAAACAGAGCCATCTACGGCGATATGCTGCTTTTTTATAGGCTCCTTGCCGGAAAGCTGCCGCATCGTACCAACAAACGTTGCGGCTACCAGCCGAGCGGAACGCTCCGCGATCACCCGTGCCAAACACTGAATATCCCTGCATTCCTCCATATCCGGTACCTTCCCCAGCTTCTTGGAGACGATTCCTTCAATAGAGCCTTCCTTTTGAAGCATCTCTGACATATCAATGCTTGTGAAACCGTAATCCATTTCGTCCATCTCGTAGAGGCTGCCCAAGGCAATGCCAAGCAGCTCTCCCATATATCGGCCGGAAACCATTTTTTCTAACCGCTGTGTACCTGGCCGATCCGATAATGCGTCCACCTTCTCATCAAACCGATTTCTGGAAACCTTGTCAAAGCCTCCTGCCTCAAGGTTCAGGATCATTGCCCTGCCCTCGGCATCTGCATGAGGTTCAAGGTAGCAAGTATTGTGTCCCGTTGCATAAATAGAACCGATATAAACATCGTCCTGCTTGTACGAAGCCGAGAGAAGCACCGCAACCGTATCGTTGATGACAGCTACCGGCTCGACATTGGAGAGTCCCTTCCTTTCCAGTGCCTCCTTCAAAAGGTCATTGACCACCTTGCCCTCAACGCCCTGTGTTGCAAATTCCTTCGTCCATGCGATGAGCCTTGCATTATAGAGATCTGTCTGCTCCGACGGGAAAGAAAACGTATGGCCGAGAAAATACTTCTTTTCCCGATCACCTTCCACAGCCTCCTCGATCAATCCAGCAAGGAAATCAAACATTTCCTCCGCTTTGGCTTCCGCGCAAATGTAATCATACTCGCCTTCCACACGAAGCGGTCTTGCCGCCTTGCCTGCAATCTCAAACTTGCCGCCGCCCTCCAATCGGATACGGAGAACCCGCACGTTCGTTCCGCCAAAGTCCAGTGCAAGATACTCTCCCGTTTCCTTGCCCGTGGGCAATCCAGCATAAGATTTGAGCATCTGAAGGGAAGATTTTCCTGCATCCTCCAAACCAATGCGGATCTCCCTTTGGAACGCTTCTGCCGTCCTTTGCAATTCCTCCGTGTCCATCGTAAACTCAGAAATAACTTCCTCGAACCTTTTCTTGTCAAATGCCATAGTATTCTCTCCTCGCACGAAATAGGTTGACATACCACAATGAAGAGCGAAAGCCACTCACCCGTTATTACTGTCCTTTCCTGCAATTATACATGATTTCCTGCATTTATGCCAGCAAGCAGACTTTCAAAAAATAACGAAGCTAAAGATGTCCCCTTCTTCAACAGCTTGCTGTAAGTGGGGGAAATCAAAACTTAACAAGCGGTGAGCATATCTCCCGCTTCGTTGAAACGCGAATTGGAGGAAAAATGCTTATGGCATTTTCTTGAACAATGCCGTTATAACGTGCAATCTTTTCTCTTTGCGAGGCAAAGATTTATTTTCATGCACAAGCAGGATTTTTCCCTAAAAACATCGAATCATACTTATAGCTAGTGTTTTCTTAAGATTGGAGTGTTAAATTTGAAAGCTGTTTCCGTAGATGACCTAAAGCCCGGCATGGTGCTGGCGAGGTCTTTGGTAAATGACGATATGATCGTCATTCTCTCTGAGGATACGAAGCTCACGCAAGCGCATATTACCAGGCTTCGGTACTTGAATGTTGCTGTCGTCTATATCAAAGATGTCTACGAACTGAGCCGTACTTACCGCACGGTTTCCTCCGTATTCAATCGGGGCAATACCTTCGTTCGGGATTATGAGTCTGTTGTGAATACGGCACATGAGGTTTTTGACAAGATCAGCACCGGAAGCCCTGCTGAGGTGCAGAAAGCACAAAACATGGTCAGCGATTCCATAGCACCGCTTTCCAAGAACAGCGGCGCTATCGACTATCTCTTTGAGATGAGCCATCTTGCCAATGATATTTACCAGCATTCGCTCCGCGTTTCCATACTGGCAGGTGTCATTGCCAAATGGATGAAGCTTCCGCAAGCGGAACGCAAAGAAGTCATGCTGGCAGGCTTTCTCCACGATATCGGAAAAACAAGAATGCCGCAGCAGCTTCTGCACAAAGATCCTGCAAAGTTAAAGGGCGAGGACTATGAGGCATATATCCGCCATACCGTGGATGGGCAGCAGATTTTGGGAAGAATGCCGGGCATCTCAAACAATATCAAGCTTGCTGTCATGCAGCATCATGAGCGGGTGGACGGTTCCGGATTCCCGTTTGGCTCGCAAGGCAGGGACATTGCTCTCCATGCAAGCATTATTGCCATAGCAGACCTCTATGACAATATCACGACAGAACGGGAAGGCTTCATGAAGCGGACTCCATTCGATGCCATTGAATACATCACAAAACACCTTTACACGACACTCGAACCGATGGTCTGTATCCCCGTCCTGACGCACATCAAGGATGCTTTTCTGGGGTCGCAGGTCACACTCAACAATGGGCTTTCCGGAAAAGTCGCTGCCTATCCGCAGGGATTTGCCGCCCGTCCAATCATCAGCGTTTCTTCTACGGAGATCATCTCCCTCGATAACCACCCAGAACTAAAGATCATCGAATACAATTCCAAATAAAAAAAGAGCCGAGAGACTGTCAAAAGCGGCAGTTTCTCGGCTCTTTTGGGCTTTGCTCCCATCCCGTTTTCAAGATATCTTTCTTCAACCACTGATTGCATAGCTCCATGCCTGCATCATGCGTCTGTCTTTGTTGCCGCACAGCGATCCAGACTATAGGGAACATGGAATAAAACTAACCGTTCATACCATCTTGGACAAAACTGCCAGCTCAAAGGTAGGCAAATATTCTTTTTATACATCCGTCCAAATCTTTTTTAACCTCAGAATCCCAAAAACGCAGCACCAGCCAGCCTGCCTGCGTCAAAGCATCATTGTTTTCCTTATCGCGCTCGACATTACGTTGCAGCTTCGCCTGCCAATAGGATTTATTGGTGCCAACCTGTTCTCCTGGATTATCGAGATGCCCTTTGCCGTGCCAAAAATCGCCGTCTACAAATATGGCTATTTTTTGACGTGTCAGAACGATATCAGGCGAGCCAGGCAGGGCTTTGTAATTTTTGCGGTAACGCAACCCACGATGCCAAAGCGCTTTGCGGAGCATGATCTCGGAGACCGTGTCATGCGAATGTACTCTTTTCATTATGTGGCTGCGCTGTTCTTTCGTTAAATGACCCATTTATTAAACGCCTTAATCTCCAGTAGATCCTTTGTGTGGTTCTCCCTGTCAAGGAAAAAATCTGGCGGCATCTGGGAATTTTCGCTTACCGCATACTCTATACCGTTCTTTTTTAGCCATCCTTCCAGCCACTCTTGCATGATGTTGCCTACGACATCACGTTGCTTAACGATAATGTCTACACTTCCAAGAAAAAATTTTATTGTTCCTTCCTGTGCCAGAATTTTTTCGTCATTTATCAGCTTGTCAAATACTTCTCTAGCAGTTAATTTCATGATATTTACCTCTTACATTTGTTCAAGCAATACTGCCCCAACCTAAGAGCTATTTCTTTTATCACTGGAACACAGACCGTATTGCCTAGCAAGTCCATAGCTTCCTTTTCGTTGACCATGCTTAAATCGTAGTCATCAGGGTATCCGCACAGCCTCTGGCACTCCCGTATGGTCAAGCGTCTTATGCCCGTGCCATCAATCACGCCAAGTTTTGACGCATCCATAGCAACAAGCGTAGGCGCTATGTCGTCAGGGTCAAGTATTTTTGAAAATTCAAAAGAAAGTTTCCCTGCAACTATGTTATAACGCCATTGTTCAAGAAAATGCCATAAGCATTTTCCCTCCAATTTGCGTTTCAACGAAGCAGGAGATATGCTCACCGCTTGTTAAAATTTGATTTCCCCCACTTACAGCAAGCTGTTGAAGAAGGGGACATCTTTAGCTTCGTTATATCAGTAATAAGGTGCTAAGTCACGACATAATGATACGTTCTTCAACCACTGGTTACATAGCTTCGCTCGCTCTTTGGCAGGCTGTCCCATGCGATTTCATTGACAGGCACTTGGTGGCACAGTCCCCAAGCCGCCGCAATGCCCGCAGCTTCTCCGATACTCATGCAGGTCAGCTGGATCCGCATGGATGCCTGCAAGATAAAGCTTACACTGATACACCGTCCTGCCGTGATGAGGTTCGGTACCTCCTTTGCAACAAGCGCACGGTACGGAATCTCGTAATACCCTCCCTTAGGCATCTTCTCCGTGACTTTTTCGCCATGTGCATCAATGAACCATGCCGTCCTTGCCACCGCATCCGAAAAACGGCTTTGGTTATGGTAGTCGTCCTCTGTCATGTAAAACTTGCCCTTAATACGCCAGGATTCACGCGCACCGAGCATAGAGGCTTCCTTGGAAAGATATGCATGTTCAAATCCCGGCATGTGCTTGATAAAATACTGGCTGATACGGTGCATCATCTGCCTGCCAACACGCACACCCCGACTGTAGGAGATCGGCTCCGTCGCACTGTATTCCAATGGAAGCTCCGGACAGTTCATCGACATGCAGCCCGGCTTTCCGACAATAACGTATGCCTGCATATACTCCGCATCTGCTTCTGTCAGCTCCCCCGATGCAACGCCGTCCATCATGAACTTTTCCAAAATATACTTTCTTGTCCGATGCCTTGCCTCACCGATCTCAAAGTATGGCGGTTTTGTCATGCAGAAGGTATCGCCAAGCTCCACTGCCACATGCTGATAGAGCCGGTCAATGTCAATGCCTGCCATCTCAAACCGAAAGGACATAGGCTGGTTCTTGCCAGTTTTCTCAAATCCATGCTCGAACGGAACACCTGCCGTGCGGGCAAGGATCGCATCGCCGGAGCAATCAATAAAGGTCTTTGCCTTCACTGCCCGCAAGCCGGCAATCGTCTGCACTACACAGCAGGAGATCGCCTCCCCGTCCTTGATAACGTCAACCAGCACCGTATGGTAAAGAACCTCCACACCGGCATCCGCACACATCTCGTCATAGATGACACTGAGGGCTTCCGGATTCGTCCAGATTGCGACCTCGCTTTCCTCATGCTCATGCACACAAGCAATCCCTGCTGCCAGCAAGCGTTCCTTCAAGTCCGCAACAAAGGGAGTATCGCTTTCCGGCGCCCACGTTGTCATGCACGGAATCACATTGCCAAGTGTCTGCAAGCCGCCAAGCGAGATCCCACGCTCAATGAGAACGGTCCTGCAGCCCTTTTTCCCTGCACTGACTGCAGCAGCAACACCCGAAGGCCCGCCGCCCACGATGCAGACATCAGCCTCAAGAAGCAGCGGTATCTCCTGCCCTGCATAGACAAGCCCGCTTGCCTGCGCCTTTTCTTCCCCTCGCAAGCCTCCGCTTGCCATCAAGCCAACGGCCGCCGCTCCTGTCAGCTTTAAAAAATCCCTTCTCGAAATCGGTATCTGCATTTTCATCGCTCCATTCTTCTTCCTGCTCTGCCTTGCGGCATAAATCATTTCCTGCGCCATCCTGACGGCATAGTATCGATCCCAAAAACTCTATTTCTATAGATTATACATACTGTAAAACCAATGCGCAACCAACGTCTATGCAATCTTCCGAATATGCCTTTCTGCCGCTCTGCCTGCAGCAGAATAGCATTGAAAAAACATTTCCACTTACGATATAATGAATCTACGATTACACTTAGAAAAGTACGAATTCGTTCAAAGTACACACATATCGAAGAAAACGGAGGACATGTCATGGGGATCATGGGAAAATACAGGCAATCACATATACAGTATGAAGAAAACCATCGCTGGAAACGCATACTCGATTGGGAATATGACATAGATTCCGTGGAACGCAATATCGAGGAAGGCTGGATTCAAGTGCTCCTGCGTCAATCGCAGAATCCGTATATGCTTTTGGAATATGACAGGATCTACATGGACGTTGGCGCGGCGAACCTTCGCTACGAAATACTGGAATCTGCTAAGTACAACCCTGCCCTTGGCACGGTGCACGACCATGATTTCAACCTGCATCCTGCCGCCTTCCGGCAAGACTCGCCCATCGGCCGCATCTACAATGACTTTATCCACGAGTTTGGTTCCAAGCTTCCCTCCCCGTCCAAGGACTGGCTCTATCTCTCCTTTTGCAACCGCTATATTTATCTTGACCTGAATAGCATCTCCTGCACGGAAAATGATGTCCTCACCTGCATTACCAAGTTCAATTACGAACACGGTGGGAAAGCCTGTATCCATCAGCGCTATTCTGTCATCGACCTCAAAAACAGCACTTTCCTAAGCCACGAGGATGCTGATTTCCAAGGGAACCAGCGGATTCTTTCCACATGGAGCAAAAATCATGAACCAATCGACCAAAACAATATCTACCACTTCATCTGCACCAGTATCCGCCACATCAGGCAGGAGGAATATTTTCCGTGTCCTGACGAAAACAGCTGGAACGACTTCTTGACCGTTGAACGGCCGGACGGTACACTGACCTGGCAGATCTCCCCGCAGGGAATCCTGATCGAAAACAATGAGGAATTTGCCTGCCAGCTTTCCTGCAAACGCAGCGATCGCAGGTATACCTGCTGCTTCTCTTGCCGGCAGACCGATCATTTCAGCATACAGCTCATGGCAGTCTACGTCTATCGAAATGACAAAAGCTGTATCTTTGCCATCACAGAGGAGGATGCCGTTCTTTCCCTCAACAGTCCCTTCCAGCCTCTCCCCCAAGAAGGCAACGAGCTGGAACAGATCCGTCATACCCTGCACAAATGCTACCAACGTGCCATTCGCTTTCTCCCCATCGAAAGAAACTTCCTGCAGCCGGAGGATCTCACCTACCGCTTGGATTCCGAGGAAAGCATGAAGCATGTCTTTGACAGCATCATCGGGCTGGAGCCTGTCAAAAAACTCCTGCTTGAACAATACCGTTTGCTCAAGGTGCAGGAAAAACGCCGTTTGGCAGGCATCTTTACCTCCACACCAAAATCCATGAACATGGTATTCTGCGGAAATTCCGGCAGCGGAAAGACGATGATCGCCTCCCTTTTTGCAGAGGTTCTCTACGAAATGGGACTTCTCAAAACAAAAAACATCATCGAGACAGGCAGAGATGGGCTTATCGACCCCTATATCGGAGGAACTGCCCTCAAGGTACGAAAGATCTTTGAAGAATCCCTTGGCGGTATCCTCTTCATTGACGAAGCATACGCCCTTCACAGCGGAGGCTCCGGAGACACGGGGCAGGAAGCCGTGGCAACCCTCCTCCAGCTTATCAACGAGCATCCGGAGGATTCCCTTGTCATCCTTGCCGGTTACCCGCAGGAAATGTCGGAATTCATGGCGATGAATCCGGGACTCACCTCCCGTTTTCCTATCCGCATCGATTTTCCCGACTACACGGATGCAGAGCTTACCAAAATCACGACCAACCTGCTCCTGCGTGACCAGTTCATACTGACAGAGGGAACGACACAGCTCATCACCGATGAGCTCAACCGACAAAAGAAACTCAAGGGAAAGGATGCCGGCAACGGCAGGCTTGCCAAGAATCTTTACGACCGCATCATCAGCCAACAGGCCATGCGTCTCAGCAAGGAGGAAAATCTTTCCAAAGAAGACCTGCTGACGCTTCTTCCGGAGGATATCCCCCTTTCTGCACAGCGGGATGATAATTTCCATTTGGAAAACGAGCTGAAGGATATCGTAGGGCTTTCCTCCGTCAAGGAATATATCCGCCGCTTAGATGCCAGTATCAAAATGAACATCGTACTCAAGGAACGGGGACTTCCCACGGAAGACCAAAAAGCCATGCACACGATCTTCCAAGGAAGCGCAGGAACAGGAAAGACAACCATCGCCCGTATCCTTGCCAAACTTCTCTTTCATCTTGGTGTCATACCTACCGACAATCTCGTTGAGGTTTCCCGTTCCGATCTGGTAGCAGGTTACATAGGACAAACAGCCATCAAGACCGAGCAGGTCTTTAAGCGTGCCATGGGAGGAATTCTCTTTATCGACGAGGCATACTCCCTCTATTCCGGAGGGACTGGCGACTTTGGTACGGAAGCCATCTCTACCCTCGTCAAACTGATGGAGGACAATCGTGACAGCATTGTTGTCGTTCTGGCAGGATATACCAAGGAAATGCAGGATTTCCTGAGTGCAAACTCCGGTCTGAAATCCCGTTTCCCCAATATCCTTACCTTTACCGACTATTCCATTGATGAACTTATTGAAATCGCTCACCACATGTACGCAGCCAAGCACTACCACATGACAGAAGCTGCAGAAGCACACCTAAAGGAAATTCTTGCAGAAGAAAAGAAGGATCCTTATTTCGGCAATGCACGTACCATGCGCAATATCGTTGCCTCCTCCATACAGGCACAGCGTTACCGCCTGATGGAAACAACACAAGATCTTCTCTCAATCGAAACCGATGTATTGACCACGATCGAAGCAGAGGACATCAACGGCTCTCCCAAAACAGAAACCCCGTAAAAAACACAGGACGCTTCCAGCCAAATCTAAGAATTTTTTATTTTTTGCTGAGGATCTTTTGTATAACGAAGCTAAGATGTCCCCTTCTTCAACAGCTTGCTGTAAGTGGGGGAAGCCAAATTTTAA
>JAZLHW010000042.1:0-3277 GCA_045617105.1 Selenomonadaceae bacterium
CTGTCACCGCAATCCCACCATTCCTTGATAAATGCTGTCTTATCTACATAAAAATAGTTTTTCTCCCGAATCTCTGCAAAATCCTGCACACCGACCGCTACCGTCCGCATAAAACACCCCTCCCCATCTCTCTTAACTCTATCATACCGTTTTGCAAAAAAAATCGCAACAAAAAGGGGCTGTTGCATGAGTGAGAAATCACTTATGCCCAGCCTCTTTGCATGCTTCCGTCCTCAAGCAAGCTGGTTCAGTTTCTTAAAGCAATACAGCGTTGCTTTCGTATCAGCCAATGCCCCATGCGCTGTATCAAGCTTCCAATCATAATTGAAATATGCTGCACAGTCCACGAGCCGATAACGCCTGCCGGGAACCTTTTGCTTAAAGTGCTTCATGACATCAATGACATGCACCCCTGGTCGATGGAAGGGAGATGTGGGGATACCGGACTGCTTCAGCATACGAATATCAAAAACTACATTATACCCGACATAATATTCCGCATGGTTCAAAATTTCCATGATACGGTCATAATGTGCATCTATCGTACCTTTTTCAGCAAGCATTTCAGGAGAAATATGATGCACTCGTTCCGCTTCCGGCCAAGAAGTATGATGTTTCGGACGAATATATTCGTTGAACAGAACCTCATTCTCTGCATTCACGATGGACAAGTCCAAAATCTCTGCTCCCTGATCTATCCCTGTAGTTTCCGTGTCAAAGCAAATTATTTTTCTCAAATCCACTTCCACATTTACACCCCCCATGCCTTCTCAATGATTGATAATATTGGATATATGCTTCAATGTGATCGACAAGGAACCGTCCTCATTGCTATAAAACTCCACATATTCCGTATTGTCAAAATAGCTGGTCGGTATGGTCAATTCAATTCCAGTATCTGTCTTGAGCTTATGCTTGCAAACACTCTTTATCGTTGCTTCCCGATTCATTTGCACAGGTTCATGGTAGCCATCTTCCAGAACTTTCGATTCGTACTCCGCCCGCATAGCAGGATTCTCTTTGAAGATCTGGCTGCCAAGCTCCCTCAGATCCAGCTCCTCCGAGTGCTCCATAGTTTCTGCAATGCAGTTCTTGGCTGCTGCGGCTGCTGCCACCTGATCCTGCCCAAATTCCTCTGCTACCTGCATCGCTGCTCTGGTAATGCTCTTCACCGCTTCCTTTTGAGAATGTGCCTGCTCACATTCCAAAAAGATCTCCGGAAAAACAAAGGTGCTGTTCCCGTCCAAAACATACCGCTTTCCAACAAAGCGAATATCCAAGGTATCAGCATCAACATAAACATATTCTTCCATTTTTTGCGTGAGATTCGGCAGCATAGCATAATAATGCACGATCTCATTTTGTATACCATTTCCGGTATTGCTGACCTGATGCACATATCCCGTATGATTATTGCACTTGAAAACAACCAGCTTCCTGCAATCGTCTATATACGCATCACAAACAATAATGTCCATTGACATCATATCCTCCGTATGCGTAAAAGCATCTTCCAAAATATGCGTAATCTCCTTGGAAAAAGATATAAAATCCACTTCCTCCTGCAAATAGGACAGAAACAAGGACTTGAAGGCACTATCTTCATAAAATCTGCCCTTCTTTGCCTCTTGGCTCCCTGCCGTTTTTTCTATATGTTTCATCAAAAAGGTCTCCGCCATACCCTCTATGGGAAGCAGCCCATCAGAATATACGGTCGTGCCTGAGCTCAAATCTAAAATATGCAAAATGGCTTTCTCAATAACGATCACTTCAACGCTCCCCCTTCCGCTTTTTTCCGAATTTCTTTCAAATAAGCAGCCATATGATTTTTCAGCTTTTCTTCCAGCTCCATAAGCTCTGTGGAATCAAACACATAAGTAACCTCAGGAATATTTCTGACACGAGATTCCCCAAAAAACTCATCTCGAAAAATATTGTAATAAATATTAAAATTGCTTTCCATGGCAAAATCCACATAATCAAAAATAATATAAGACCCATTTGCTATACGGATTGGCTCACAAGGGCGGGAAAAAAGCTGAAACCCCTCAAGCTCCTGCGGTAATTCCCTTCCGTACTGCCATTCCATGATTCCCTTGTCCAGCAATAAACTCGTCACCGTCTTCGAATCGAACGCAGCCATATCCCTAAGCAGAGGTTCAAAATGCAGGCGAAGCAACTCCTCAAACACAGAAAACTTTCCCGTAATGAACTCAATACGGCAAAATTCTATCAAACCAATAGCAGTACGCACCTTATATTCATGGGTTTCCTCATGGTAATATACAGAAATGCTTCGATGTCTTTCTTCATTTGCATAACGGTACAGCTCATAACGATCCTCAACCACCTGTTTCTCGCAGGAAAGCACAAATCCATACCACTCGCCCGGAAGCTCCTCCATATATTTCCAGCCTTCTATTTCTTGTTCCACTTTTTCCTTAACGTTATCCTTCACATGGTCTCACCCCAAACCATCATGCATTCACTTGCTCATACAAGCTGGTCAGCTCGTCCTTTGAAAATTGATATTTACGTCCGCAAAAATGACAGCAGACCTCCGCATGACCGTCTTCCACCAAAGAATGTAATTCATTTTTTCCTATGCTCAAAAGAACTTCTTCTATTCTTTGCTTGGAACACTGGCACTGAAAAGAAAGCCTTGTCGTTGACAAATATTCTGCATCGAACCCTTGCAAAAGCACACCGATCATCGCCCTTGCATCCATTCCCTGCTGGATCATGCTCGATACAGACGTAATATTCTCCAGATTTTTTTCCAATTTTGCCAAGGTTTCCTCTTTTGCATTCGGCAGGGCTTGGATCATAAAGCCGCCCGAAGCAATGACCTCAAAATCCCGTCCAACCAAAACGCCAAGCCCGATACTCGATGGCGTTTGTTCCGAAACAAGCATATATCGCGTCAAATCGTTCGCTATTTCTCCGTCCGTTAGCTCGCAGCTGCCTGTAACAGGATCCTTCAACCCTGTAAAGCGAGTCACAGAAAGCAAACCATGGCCAACGCCGCCTCCCACGTCCAATTTGCCACTAGGATTCAATGGCAAATCTATCTGCGGGTGCTGGACATAGCCTCGAACAGCACCATCTGAACTTGCATCCGCTACGATAGAGCCGAGCGGTCCATCTCCGCAAAACCGAACCGTCACCGCTTCTTTGTTTTTAAGATTTGCTGCCAAGAGCAAGGCTCCCGTCATCGTGCGTCCCAATGCCGCTGCAGCTACTGGATAGCAATCATGCCGATGGATCCCTTCATTAA
>JAZLHW010000043.1:0-5783 GCA_045617105.1 Selenomonadaceae bacterium
CTGTCCCTATCCCTCAAAAACAACATCTTCTGATTTTAGGAGGGCGTCCTCCTGCCGATTGCTGGCTGCAGGAAGTCTCCAAAAATCGTTCCCTTTGGGCAGTTGATCACGGACTTGATTGCCTGTACCGCAATCAAATTCTTCCTCAACGATTGATCGGTGATAATGACAGTGCCAGTCCATTAGCTCAAAAATGGTGTTCTTCCCACGCTGTCCCAATTCACCAATTCCCAACAGAAAAAGACCGAACTGACACCCAGCTTGCATTAGAAATAATTTCTAAGCAGCCGGACCCCTTCGCTGTCATCACCGGAGCCTTCGGCGGACGTTTTGACCATGCCTTCAGTACCATTCTCTCCTGCGCACATGCAGATCTCACCTGCTTCCTGGCAGATGAAAAAGAAATCCTGTTCTTTTTAAAAAATGACTCCAGTATGTCCATACAATGCAATATACTCCCATCTGCAATCTCGCTTCTCCCATGCACTGCGGAATGTCACGGCGTTTCTGTCAACAACGTCCATTGGCCTCTCAGCAATAGGAATCTCCTGCAAAATCTCCCTTGGGCGATCAGCAATGAACTACGAAAGGGAGACAGCTTTTCTGTCTCCCTCAAAGATGGAATCCTAGGTGTATACCTATGTTTTTATGAATAAACCCGATTCTATTAGAATGCAAAATTCCCATGAACAAAGACTGGTACCTTCGTACCGTCTTTTTTTATTCCAGTGATAGAGAGATCCCGTGTCCCAATCATGAAATCCTCATGCAGCAAGGAATCATTCACGCCATGCTGCAAAAGCTCCACGGACTGCATGTTCTCTCCTCCCTTAATGCAGGTCGGATATGCCTTGCCCAGTGCCAAATGGCAGGAAGCATTCTCATCAAACAACGTATTGTAGAATAAGATACCGCTCTGCGAAATAGGCGAATCAAACGGCACCAATGCCACTTCCCCCAAGAAGCTTGCCCCTTCGTCCGTTGCCAAAAGTTCCTTGAGTATCTCTTCCCCACGTTCCGCAGAAAAATCTACGACCTTCCCATTTTGGAATACCAACCGAAAGTTCTCAATCAAATTTCCATGAAAATTCAGCGGCTTCGATGAAACTACGGTTCCGTTTACGCCATCACGCTTTGGCAAGGTGTAAATTTCCTCCGTCGGCATATTGGCAACAAAGCGAATCTTCGTATCCGTATATTCTGCACCTCCTGCCCAAATATGTCCCTCCGGGAGCTCGACCATCAAATCTGTTCCCAAATCATTTTGATAATGCAGAAGCTTAAAATCATGTCCGTTCATAAAGTCCGAAGCTTTTTTCAAAAATGAGGTATGCTGCCCCCATGCCTCTACTGGATCGCTATCTTCAGAAATTCGCACCGTTGCGTAGATCTCTTCCCAAAGCTTCTGAACCGCTTCTTCCTCTGTAACCTCAGGAAAAACTTTTTTCGCCCATGCAGCGGTTGGCACAGATACCACGCACCAGCTGTTTTTGTTGCTCATCAATCTTGCACGATACTCCAAAAGTGCTGCCCCAGCCGCTTGGCCCGCCATCGTCAAGCGGTTCGGTGCAATATCCTTGAAAATCTCCGGATTACTCGCCGCAATGGAGACAAAAGCTGCCCCCTGCTCCGCATAATCCGTATAAAATCTCCTTTGCCACTCTGGATACTCTGAAAAGATTTCTTCCTTGGCATCTCGATAGCGAATATGTGAAAAAATTTCGTCCTTCCAAGAAATCACTACATCATGTGCTCCAGCTTTATAAGCCTCCGATGCAATTCGTCTCGCAAACTCTGCACACTCAATCGGGGAATTGATGACCAGCAATTGATCCTTTTGCAAATTCACCCCAGTACAAACGACCAATCGTGCATATTTATCCAGCAAACTATTCTCTTTTTCGCTCATAACGGCACCTCATTCCCTGCTATTTCCAAAAACAGCCAACTTCCCATGCGGTCATTTATCCGTATCGTACAGCAAGGTTACAGGTCCATCATTGACAGATGCTACCTGCATGTCTGCACCAAATTCCCCATGCTCCACATGAAAACCCAGCTTCTCACATTCCACTATAAATTTCTCGTACAATGGAACAGCAATATCCGGCTTTGCTGCATAAGAAAATCCTGGCCTCCTGCTTTTTAAGTCAGCATACAAGGTGAATTGAGAAACAACCAAGAGCTCCCCATTTACCTGCTCCAAGCTTCGAGACATCTTTCCGTTTTCATCCTCGAATACACGCAAGTGGCAGATTTTATCCGCCAAATAAACAGCTTCTTTTTCCGTATCCTCAGGGCCAACCCCCAAAAGTACGAGATATCCCTGCTGAATCTTCCCATGCATTTCCCCATCAATTTCTACAGATGCACTTTTCACACGCGTTACTACAGCCCTCAACCAATAATCCTCCCGTCACTCATACATTTACCCTTTTATCTTCTGATGCCATTTCCAAGCCGTTTCCATGATTGCCTGCAGGTCATACTTTGGCTGCCACCCAAGAAGCTTCCTTGCTTTTTCCGCACTTCCAATCAATCGCGGCGGATCTCCCGGACGACGCTCCACATATTTTACAGCAATCTCTTTTCCGGTTATCTTTCTTGCTATATCTATAATCTCCTTTACGGAATACCCGACTCCATTTCCGAGGTTAAAATCTTCGGAGCATTGATGCTCCTTGATATATTGCAATGCACGAATGTGGGCATCCGCAAGATCCAAAATATGAATATAATCTCGCACACAAGTGCCATCTTCTGTAGGATAATCTGTTCCAAAAACAGAAATGCTGTCCCTTGCACCGATTGCAGCATCCAGAACCAAAGGAATCAAATGCGTTTCCGGCTGATGCAGTTCTCCTATCTCACTGTCTGGATCTGCCCCCGCAGCATTAAAATAACGAAGTACGCAATAATTTAATCCATACGCCTTATGATAATCTTCCAAGATTTTTTCTACCATCCATTTCGTGCGTCCATACGGATTGATGGGAGCTTGCGGCATATCCTCAACGATTGGAATTTGCTGAGGCTCTCCATAAGTTGCACAAGTGGAGGAAAAAATAAAATATTTTACGCCATGCTTTACCATGGCATCCAGCAAATGAATCGTGTTCGCAACGTTGTTCCTATAATATTTCGCTGGATTTTCTACCGATTCCCCCACATAAGTAAAAGCTGAAAAATGCATAACCGCTTCTATCGAATACTTAGAAAAGACTTCATCCAGCAATGATTCATCTGCCAGATCCCCTTCCACAAAGATTCCCCACTTAACAGCTTCCCGATGTCCATAAACCAAATTGTCCAGTACCAATGTTTCCTTGCCCTGCTGTGCCAGCAGCTTGTTCATATGACTTCCAATGTATCCTGCACCGCCAACGATCAAGATCATATATTTCACCCCCAATGGTCACGTTTTCATTCCACACACAAACTCATTCTACGCTACCATTGGGACAATCGCAAGAAGAATGTTTTTCTTTCAATTCATCACAGGTATCAGGAGCGTCTGTCCAGCCCTTAAACCACCCTCCGAATTCAATCCATTGATTTCTATAATTGCCTCCCGCAGCTCCTTTGCATGATCCGCATTTTTCTCATAACGTGCCGCCAAGGACCATACCGTTTCCTCCTTTTGTACCGTAATCGATTCAAACGTATCGCAGCGCAAGTAAGTATTCGTCAGCTGCAAAGGTATCATTGCCAAAATCAATAGTAAAACTGCAAAAAAATGCTTTTTCATAGTATACCATCTCCTTGAACATCATAAAACGAACACACGTTCTTTTTATAATATACCACATCTACTGTACTCTTTCAATGTTTTTCGAACATATATTCGTTTGTTTTTTCCTTTGTGCTTTGCTACAATCAGAGCAAAGGAACAGAAAGGCTGATGGCAAATGACAATACATGGTGCAGTCATTATCGAACAAGGCGTCACTTTTGCTGTAATCTCAGTAAATGCATCCGTTACACGATATACGGCACGTCTCGTTCAGGTTCGCAGGGAACTTTCCCAATTCTTTCCAAACATGCCGATTATTCTCATGTCACAGGATCGAGACGGAACGCCTCATTTCTACGGACGGAAGGATATCGTTGAATTTTTAAAAAGCATTCGATTAGATCAGATACCTTGGAAAACCTATCATCTGTATTAAATATACTAAAAACAGGTTTCATGCAGGTAAAGTGTCCCTGCATGAAACCTTTTTTCTCTATCCTTCCATATTTACAAATCCCAGCAATAATTTCTCTGTATTATCACCCAACTTAGTAAACCGCACATAGCATTTCTTCGGTTTGCCATGAATCAAAATTCTTGTAAGAAACTGATATACCTTCCTTTCCTTGAGAGCCTCCAAAACCACATCTTTCCGTACAGCCCGCAAAAAGCCTTCCAGATCCTCAAGGAACACCGCCCTGCAAACAAAATAGCGCAACCGTTCCATCTCTGAAGAATCTTCAATATCATTCAATAGGTTCCGCGCCCAATCAGAATAGCAATACACATCAAAGACATCTCGTCTGAAATCCAAAACACCAAGCAGTTCATAGTTGACGCAGATCCCTCGAATGATTTGCAGCAAATCAAACTTAGATGGATTTTTTACAATATGTGTCTTGGAATACATCTCTTCCGGATCACTAGCCAAGAGCGGAATCGATCGCAAAAATGCTTCATCTGGAGGAAGAGGAATTCCTACTTCACAATAGGCGTAAACAGAGACTATGACATTTTTCAGGAAATCTATCATCACACGAAAGGAAACCTTCTCATCAATTCCTGAATTTCTTGCAACATCAAAAATCTTGCTTTCCATAAAGCTTTCCCGCATCAGCTTCATGGCTTCTCCCGGCACAAGAGCAGGATCCATTAAAAAGTTTGAAGCAAACATGTAGCGAATATCTCGCTTTTGTGCTTTATCCTTCACATCATGCACTACCATAAGAGCAATTTCCCTTAGGCTTGCATTCTCTGGAATTGCATCAAAGACAGGCAGGATCTGATTGCGTACCACTTCCATCAAAAGCCCGCACTTTCCACCAAAGCGTTTCGTAATCAGCCCCTGCGTAATTCCCGCCTTCGCCGCCACAACGCCAAGCCTGGCATCATGATATCCATGCTCAGCAAACTCCCTCAATGCAACCTGCAAGATTTTCTTTTTTGTTTGTTCCCTCTGAAGTTCTTTTTTCGTAGGCATACATTCCTCCGGCATTTTTATTTCAACTTGTACAAGGGCATCTCCTATCCAGCCTGCTTGTTCTTTTTCTGCCATATTTCACAAGGTTCTTTTTATTTTCCTGACGAAAAATCCCTGAGCGATCTGAATACATCAAGTTTTTAGAGATTGCCATATTGCATTTCCATGTTATTCCAAAAACTATCATACTTAGAATTTAACATTTTTTTCTTTCTTTTTCAATAGCTCCTGCCATAAACACAAGGAAGGGCATCTCTAAAAAAGTTTATTCATATTCATAACCCAGCCTTTTTACTCATAATTTTCCTCTCCACCATCAAACAAGCTTTCTCCCAACATATTATGTTCTATGGGAGGAAACAATTCTCCATGGTTTGAATTTTTTTATTTTTTTTACTGAGAATCTTTTGTATAATATAGTTAGGAAAAAGCGAGGTGATGTGCTTGGGCGAGAAAGATATTGCAGAAAAGACGCTTGCCGCCTACAATGACGTGTTTGCGGATATCGTCAATGTCCTGCTGTTCCACGGGGAGCGGCTGGTGGAGGAGGATTTCCTCGAAGATGCCACG
>JAZLHW010000044.1:0-4329 GCA_045617105.1 Selenomonadaceae bacterium
AGGATAAGCGATATTTCATCGAAGATCGTATCTACGATTCCGATTCTGTGGATGTGATGGTTTACGAGGTTCCGTATCCGGAATATTTGGAATGGCACCGTCAAGCGCAAGCAAAATCACGATCCGATGATGCTGCAAAACAGTATAGTTTTATTTCCCTAAATGATCTTATCAGCGATTCTGTGTCCTTGGACTGTCTGGTAGAAGATCCAAAGAACCCCATTAACGAAGTTATCAGCAGCATGATCCTGGACAGCCTGCTGGCCGAGCTGAAGGAATGGAAGCCTTGGGCAAGCGAAATGCTATGCTTTTTCCTTGCGGGAAAGCAGCAGGAAGCTATCCGCTACTTTGGAAGACAATATCACATCTCACCGCAGACTGTCCGTAAGTACAGACGGCAGCTTTCCAAATACATTCAGACATTTCTATTGAGATAAGGAGTTTTGACGATGTTAGATAGTAAAATCGAAGCACTTTCCAGGCAAGCGGATAAAGCCTTGCAGCGGGCAACGAGTGAAAAACGAACCTATACCGTCAGCGAAATTCAGGAAATCCTTGGAATCAGCCAGCCTACCGCTTATCGGCTAATCAAGAAAAATCTTTTCCGCAGCGTAAAGATCGGCAGAACGGTTCGGATTTCTAAGGTCAGCTTTGATACATGGCTGGATGCACAAAACCGCTGATTTGTCAAGTATGCCAATCTCAAAGGACTTGTGTATTCGCACATTTCTCTTTTCTTCCATTCCTCATTATAATGCAGGAAATCAAATATTGATTTGATAATGCTTGAATTTAGGAGGAATCCGAATGGAAAACAGCAGCCTGTCATCACCGAAAAAGAAAACCATGACCGTTGCAGAAATGGCGAAGATATTGGGTATATGCAAAACCGAATCCTATTTTCTGCTGCATCACAACTATTTTGAAACCATTACTGTAAACAAAAAGACCCGCATTATCATTGAGAGCTTTGAGAAATGGTATGCCCATCAGCGCCGCTACCGCAAAGTAAACGGAGAGGAACCGGGATCAAAGCTGTCCCGGTATATGACGATTACAGATATTGCAGATATACTCAACATCTCCTTCAGCAGTGCTTCCTACATCTACTATGAAGCCGGTCATTTCAAGACCGTTCTGATCTGCAATCAGACCTACATCCGGCGAAAGGATTTTGAGAAGTGGTATCAAGGGCAATCCTATTATAAAAAGCGTACGGAACAGGAGTAATCAATATGGCAACAATCAGAAAACGCAATAACAAGAACATCGTTGTCTATTGGGCAACGGACGCCAATGGTGAGAAAAAACAGTATTGGGAACCTTTCGATTCACTGGCCAAAGCCAAGCGCAGAAAGGCCCAAGTCGAATTTGAGCAATCTAACGGCACTTTTGTCTGCCCTACTGTCACAACAGTAAAGGAACTCATGAAAGAATATGTCCGCCTTTATGGTGTCAATAAATGGGCTCCATCAACCTATTCCTCAAAAATGTCCATTATCAACAACTATATCAATCCCTATATCGGGGATATGAAAATCAGTGATCTGACACCCCTCAAAATGTCCCAATACTATGTGGATCTGACGAAGAAGTATTCTGTTGCAAAACCGCACCAGGATGAGCAGCAGCTTATCACCCCACGGACGGTATTGGAAGTACATAAGATTTTACGAAATGCCCTGAATTTGGCGGTTGGCTGGGAATTGCTTGCAAGGAATCCTGTACAGTAAGCAACCCTGCCGAAGTCAGAAGAAAAGGAACGAGATATCTGGGATCATGAAACGCTCATAAAGGCAATGGAAGCCTGTGATGACCCGACATTATCCCTGTGCATCCATGTTGCTTTCTCCTGTTCCTTGCGTATGGGCGAGCTGCTGGGACTGACATGGGACTGTGTTGATATATCCGAAGCAAGCATAAAGAATAATCGGGCATCCATCTATGTAAACAAGGAGATGCAGCGAATCGAAAAGGATTCTCTGGAAGCTGTTGGCGATTCCAGCATCTTTTTCCAGTTCCCAACGCTGAAGCCAAAAGCAACAACCGTACTCGTTTTGAAGTCACCGAAAACCAAGACCAGCGTCCGCCGTGTATATCTTCCCAAAACAGTGGCCGAGATGCTTGTTGAGCAAAAGAAAGAACAGGACTACCTGAAGGATGTATTCGGTGAGGAATACGAAGATTATAACTTGGTGATCTGTTATCCCAATGGCAGACCGATGGAGAGCAGCAAAATCTCAAAGATGCTGGATGATCTGATTCAAAAGAATAATCTTCCCAAGGTAGTGTTCCACAGCCTGCGCCATTCCAGTACCACATATAAGCTAAAGCTGACCGGCGGCGATATAAAAGCCGTCCAAGGTGATACCGGTCACGCACAAGCAACCATGGTCACTGAGCGATATGCCCACATCATGGACGATGACAGACGAGTAAACGCAGAGCGGTTCGAGAAAGCGTTCTACGGCAAGAATGATTTTGGCGTAAGAATGCCATTTGAAGAAGAACTTGACAATGATCCGAAGCAGTCGAAAGATGCCGAAGAAGTGGCATCCCTGCTTGCCGATTCGCCGGAATTGCTGGCATTGGTGAAAGCAATGCTCACGGCAAAGAAGTAAAACTCGAAGCAAGCAGCAACTATACACGAAAAGATGGCTGAAAGCAAATGAGCCAGACATAATAAGCGAAGAGCCTACTTCCGGGATGATTCCGGGGGTAGGCTCTGCTTGTTCCTTCCCGAAGGTTCATAATCCTTTGGGAATTTTTGTGTTGTAATTTCTCATTATCAAAAATGTGGACAGAATAATAGACAGCCAGCCCGTTCCGTGTTAAAATATCGATAATAGGAGATGGTACTATGTTGAGAATACATTTTGGCAAGTTGCCAGATGAGATTTACAATACGGAAGTGTATTATGCAAATCAATATGACAGAATGTGGGTCATGGATGATTTCGCAAAAAGAATCATTGCAGATATTGACGATTCTACTGTTATTGCGCCTGACGTAATTCAAAACGATGTTTTCGGCGCATTTGATTCCACAGAATTATCTGCCGGTGTGAAAACGCTCCTGCTGATTCATAATCAGCCAAACAAGATCTTCAATATTTCAAACTGCGGTGACAACTGTGCGAAATACTTGCTTGAGATGGCTGAGAGCAGAGATATAAAAGTATGCCTTCATCATCTGATGAATTTTGGCAAGACATTCTCTGTGAAGATTATCAATGATAAACGTCGTAAAGTGATTTCAGATCCTATCGAATACCTAATGCTTGCTGATCAGTACCTAAGAGGTGATGCAGATGAAGGGTAAGATCAAAATTACTATTAAAAACAAGCATATTACTTTCCAGATTGTTCTCGAACGAAATATCACAATTCTGACCGGCGACAGCGGAACAGGAAAAACAAAGCTTATCAACATGGTTAGAAGCTTCGCTGAATTAGGAAAATCAAGCGGTGTTACCTTAAACTGCGAAAAGCCTTGCATCGTATTAGCCGGAAGAAACTGGGATTACGAGCTGGGGCAAACACACAATAGTGTCGTCTTTGTAGAAGAAAGCACTTCTTTTTTGAATACCTATGACTTCGCAAAAGCCATCCAGGACTCTGACAACTATTATGTGTTGGTCACAAGAGAACCATTGCCGCAGATTCCATACAGCATCGACAGTGTCAAGTTTATCAGTAAGCATGGGAAAAATCCAAAAATCGCAAAGATGTACGAGAATCTAACCGTTAAAGAGATTGCAGGTTTTCCTTATGACGCTGTGATTGTCGAGGATGGTAAATCCGGTTATCAGTTTTTTAAGAGGGCAACAGCAAACCACACTTTGGAGTGTGCAAGTGCAAACGGAAAAAGCGGAATCATCAAACTGTTGCAAGACAGCAAGAAGCATAAAATCCTTGTAATAGCAGATGCTGCGGCGCTTGGCTCTGAAATCAGGAGCCTTCTGTACTATCAGTCCTCTACAGAAAAGCAAATAGACTTCTTCCTTCCGGAAAGCTTTGAATGGTTAATTCTTCGTTCTGCTATCTTCGATCATGATCTCGATGTCCAGCAAAAGCTTTCTGACCCCGTGGAATTTATCGACTGCAAGGAATTTTTCAGTTGGGAACGCTTCTTCACAGCACTGCTGGTTTCTGCCTCAAAAGAGAAACCTTCTCTTGAATATCCCAGTCACAAAGGACACATTCCTGCAGGGTATTTGACTGAAGCCAACATCGGCAGTATTCTGGATGCTATGAATCATAAGAGATAGCAGTATAGAACGGATAGAGGATAATAACAGGTTGCAAAAGATTATAAAAAAATACGCA
>JAZLHW010000045.1:0-2635 GCA_045617105.1 Selenomonadaceae bacterium
GGCTTCCCCCACTTACAGCAAGCTGTTGAAGAAGGGGACATCGTTAGCTTCGTTATAAACGGCTTTTCGCTTGTTATATTCGTTTTTAGAGAAGAAAATCCTTTTTTATTGGCGGATTGCAAGATGAAATTGGACAAAAAAGACTCATAGGGAATCTTTTGATAATTAAGCTGCCGCAAAAAATATCAAAGAAGACACTATGGGTCGTAATGGGTATTTTCACAAAGCTGTCTTGTCTTTTTTTGTTGGCACGTTATAATTAAGTCGTGTGCAAAAATTTATATTGTAAGAGAAAGGAGTTATTTTCTTGAAAAAAGCAACATCATCCTTTTCGGGGCAGCTGGGTTTTGTTCTGGCTTCGGCTGCTTCTGCCGTAGGTCTCGGAAATATTTGGCGTTTTCCTTACTTTGCGGCAAAAGACGGCGGCGGCATTTTTATTTTCATTTATCTTTTAATTATTGCTACTTTTGGTTTCACTTTATTGATAACAGAAGTATCTATCGGACGCAGATTTCGTAAAAGTGCTGTCAAAGCTTACAGCGAATTAAAGGAAAGCTGGAAGTTTCTTGGGTATATCAGCTGTATAGTACCGCTTATTATTTTTCCTTATTATTGTGTCATAGGTGGCTGGGTAACAAAGTATCTTTTGGTATTTCTGGCAGGCGACTATCTGGCATCATCTCAAGGCAATTATTTTACGGATTTTATAACAGGACAAGCAGAGCCTATTGTCATGACGCTTGTTTTTCTTGCCTGTACTGCTTTTATCGTTTTTCGTGGTGTCAACAAAGGGATAGAAAGCAGCTCTCGTTATTTAATGCCTCTTCTGCTCATTATGGTCATCTTTATTGCAGGCTATTCGCTGACGCTTAGCTATCAAGATGGCAGTGTGACACGAACCGGCATGGGCGGTCTTGGGTATTGCCTTGTTCCCAATCTTGAAGGATATTCTGTCCAGCATCTGCTTTCTGTTATCATGGATGCCGTAGGGCAATCCTTCTTCAGTATTTCCGTCAGCATGGGAATTATGATAACGTATGGTTCTTATATGCGAAGTGATTCTCATTTGTCTCGTTCGGTCGACCAGATCTTGATTTTTGATACGATCGTTGCTATTTTGGCGGCTGTCATGATCATTCCAACGGTCTATGTTTTTATGGGGACGGAAGGTTTGTCTTCGGCAGGTCCGGGATTGATCTTTGTTGCTTTGCCAAAAGTTTTCCTGCAAATGGGTGAAATTGGGCATTATGTAGGTATTCTGTTCTTTGCCCTCGTATTTTTTGCAGCTCTTACCAGCTGTGTATCGATTATGGAAGCAATCGTGGCAAATATTATGGAGGTCGTAAAAACAACACGCAACAATGCTGTTGTCATGCAATCTGTATTTGGCTTTTTGCTTGCTGTGGTGGTTTGCCTTGGATACAATGTTTTTTACTTCGAGGTAACTTTCCCCAATGGTTCTGCAGGACAGATCTTGGATATCTTTGACTTCGTCAGCAATACGCTTTTGATGCCTGTCACGGGACTTCTTACCTGTATCCTGATAGGGTGGATCCTGAAACCTCAAATTGTCATAGAAGAGGTAACTCGCAATGGGGAGCGTTTCTCTCGGAGAGGAATCTATGTCCTTATTTTAAAATATATCGCACCTGTATTTCTTGCGGTTCTTCTCATCAATTCCACAGGAATTTTAGGCTGAGATCAGAGCTTCCTGCGTTTTAGAAATAACGAAGCTAAAGAGGTCCCCTTCTTCAACAGCTTGCTGTAAGTGGGGGAGACAAATTTTAACAAGCGGTGAGCATATCTCCCGCTTCGTTGAAACGCAAATTGGAGGGAAAATGCTTATGGCATTTTCTTGAACAATGGCGTTATAATTTAGAGCCTGCCAAATGGTGGGCTCTTTTTATTTTGGGCGGTAACGGAAGACAGATGCCGGTGGAAGCAAGTGATTTACCAAAGTCGGGTGTTCTTTTTGATAAAAAAGTTGCGTGATTGATACGATGTGGATTTTTGAGTTATGTTTAAAAATCGCATGTTACAAGGCTTCTGATGCCAATGGGTGTTTTGTGCAAGTAGATTGCTTTTAGCAATCGTTTATGCTAAACTATGCCCAATAGAAAGAGAGGTGTCATCATGGCTAGAACAGCAACAAAAACTGCCAATGTATATACTCGTGTCGATTACGAAACCAAGGCTCAAGCGGAAGCAATTCTTGAGCAACTGGGGATTCCAATGTCCAATGCCATCGGCATGTTTCTAAAACAAATCATTATGCAGCGAGGATTGCCTTTTGAAGTAAGGCTTCCTGCTTCTGCTCCGATTGCTGTCGACTCTGTTACGAAAGAACAGTTGGACATGGAACTAAAGAAGGGGCTGGAAGATGTGGAAGCCGGACGGGTTCTGTCTGCTGATTTTGTGGAAGCGGATATGCGAAGGATGTATGGAATATGAATGTAGTCTATACGTATCAAGCAAAAAATGACTTACACGAAATTTATGAGTATATTGCGTTCACATTGCTGTCCCCCAAAAATGCAGCAAATACAGCAAACAGGATCATGTCGGCAGCACGTTCTCTTGAGGACATGCCCGAGCGAACACCGATTTACCAAGAAGAACCTTGGAAAAGTATGGG
>JAZLHW010000046.1:0-6855 GCA_045617105.1 Selenomonadaceae bacterium
AGATGATCCCCTTCGGCGACATTTCTCTGATCTTTTCCATGGAAAGCGTATGCGGATGTACCTCGCAGTACACATTGCACTCACGCACCCTGCGAGCGATCAACTGATTGTACTGACCGCCAAAATCCAATACCAAAATCATCTCATTTGCTGCACTCTTCAAAGCCTCGTCCTCCTAATAGCAAGTTTTTTCTTGTCTTTCATTATAGCATAATGCACCGAGCTGAGGAAACATGGATTCTTCCGTCGACCATCCGTTTAAAACTTCATAGAGAAAATTTTTCCAAAATCAAAAGTAACGCTGCATCGCATCTATTACGCCAAAATGATCATTATCACTCACGACATCCTTGCAAATTTCCTTGACTTCCTCCATTGCATTGCCCATAGCGACCGGCATTCCTGCAAGGCTCAAGATCTCCATATCATTTCTCGCGTCTCCAACAGCCACGACCTCCTCCGTAGAGATTCCCAAATGCTCGCAAAGCACTTCCAGACCCTTTGCTTTGGAAATTCCATTCGGTGATATTTCAAGGCTTGTTGTTTCTGCCAACACAGGCATAACAGGAAGATGGGCAAGATTTTCCATCATTCGTGCTCTGGCCTCCGGTGAACGATGATAGGAATTTATCTTGATAGCTTCCTCTGGGTGTTCCGTCACATATCCCTTCAGATCATCCATCGTATCACAGGAACGCTCATACATGCCCCGATAGATTCCCATATGATAGGTTTCCATATCCTGAATATCCTGACTTCGGCAGATGGACTTGTCCGTGCTCAGGATATGCAGCATCGCATGTTCCTTCTCGCCTGCCTCCAAAATCTCCAAGGATTGCTCCAAAGTCAATGCCTGACGAAACACAGGCTTTTCCTGCTTGAAATCATAGACGATCCCCCCGCTGACCAAGATTCCGTAGCTCAGACAAGAAATTTCCTTTTCATAATCCTTTAACTCAGCAAGCCCTCGCCCTGTTGCCAAAGCAACGTGAACGCCTTGACTGACCAACGAACGAATCGACAATGCAACCTCCTCCGGAAAATTCTTTTGCGAATCAAGTATCGTTCCATCCATATCCAAAGCCAGCAGCTTATACTTTTTCATTCCCATTCCTCCTGATCAACGCATAGAAGCATCATAATCCCGCCCATTTATCATGCGTTTTCTTCCACTTTCAAAATCTGGATGAATCACGCTTTTTTGCGGCATAAATTCCTTCGTATGAATTTCCATGATATCCATCAACGTATGGATCATATCATCCGTCATATAGGGACGATGAACCGCAGAAAGAATCGCATTCCATATTTCGGAATGTGTTTCCCTGAATTGTTCCGAGCCCCAAAAAATTAACGGAACCTCCACCGTATACTTCGTTGGATTTTCTTCCACATGTCCGGCTAAATCGCTTCCATCATCATAGACCGTTTCCCCATGATCCGAAAGATAGATTACCAGTGCATTTTCCCCGCGAAACTTGTCGATAATACTGCTCACAATATAATCGCTGTAATAAATTGCATTGGCATACTGCGCAATCTCTGTCCTCTTGTCCTCCGAAAGCCCTGCCTGCACTCCGTGGACATCCTCCTTGGTAAACTTCGTGAAAATATACGGATACCGGAAATGGTACAGCGCATGCTCTCCCATCAAATGAATCAAATAAAAAGTTTTCTCTCCTGCCATTTGCCTTGCCTCATCAATCAATGGAAAAAGATCCTCATCCAGCTTCCCATTTAGCTTCTCATGCGACTCCTGCCGGATGGTATACATCTTCCTTGTGCAGCGATTGGCATAGAACTGTCCCACATTTCCCCAAATGCCGGAGCTGTCCTGATTGGAGATCCAATAGGTACGGTATCCCGCCGCCTTCAAAACATCCATAAAGTTGTTTCGGCGATACCACATCTCAGGATCCTCTGCGTCATGAAAAGTAAACAATTCCCGAAGCACTGCAGCCGTTGCGCTCTTGGGACTGACCGTATCCTGAAATACCGCAATTTCACCCTTTTCCTGCAGCTCATCCAAATTAGGTGTATTTTCCAGATCATATCCATAAAGGTGCATGCGTCCACGATAAGCAGCTTCCCCCAAAATAAAAACAACGTGCGGAATATCACTCCTGTTTTCCGTAATCTCCACCGTGTTCTCCATATTCCTCTCCAGATTCTCATACGCCTCAATATCCTTCAAGGAAGCAGAAATAGCACGCCCCACCTGCACCGCCGGAATGTCCAGCATATCATTCAAAACAAAAGAATGATACTCTTTCCACAAAATCCATCCTGCCCCAACACCGGCAACGAAAAGAATGGGAAGCAAGCGATTCTGCCAGTGCCTGCAAAGGAAAGAAAACCGCGCAGCAAACAGGCGCTTCCTAACCAAAAGCAAGAACGCTGTCACCCCCATCGCCGACAACATCCACTTAATACCAACATATTTTGAGAAAAACTCTATAGCTTCCTGAGGATTCGTTTGAAGGATCGCGGTAACCATGCCGGTACCGAGCAAGGATTGGTACGTAAGAATCGAAAAAATCTCCATGCCTGCCAAAAGAAGACTCAACAAAAGGGAAAGCACCTTCAGTGCTTTCCCCAGCCTTGGGATCGGCAGCAATTCCAAAACGACCACATACGCACCAACCCCAACAAAAAGAAACACCGCATCAATGAGAACCACGGAAACATAGTCCAGTTGATACATATGATAAATTTCCCAAAAAATCGTAAAATAATTCAGTGCAAACAATGCCATGACCCAACCAAAATTCCGCTCCGCCGCCTTCTGCACAGCTCCCCAAAACCGAAGCAGCTTTTTCTTGACCTTCACGCAATGAGCCCCCATTTCAATAAACCTTAGAATCCTGCAAAGGCACTCCATCTAAAATCTTTTCCACAAGAACATCGCCTTCATATCGCAGTTTCAGAGAAAAAAAGGATTCCCTTTCCTCCAACAAGCGAAAGAAGATCTTATCCCCCTCCCAAATAGGCAGACGATAAACCTCCTCCTTGGGAATCCATTCGAGAACTCCCTCCCTGCAATCTGACAAATGCCCCTCAAAGGCATCTGCCGTGTAAAGGAACATATACTCCGTCTGCCACGCATCTGAAAGAAAAGTCACGATCCCGCGCAAACGATAGGACAACAGCGTCAGCCCAGTTTCTTCCTTTGCCTCTCGCAAAAGACAATCCTCCGGTGACTCATCCTTCTCAAAATGTCCGCCAATGCCGACCCACTTGTCCTTGTTAATATCATGCTTCTTTTTGATGCGATGCATCATCAAGTACTTTCCATCCTGCTCCACATAGCAGAGCGTTGTCAAGCTACTCCTTGACATAACGAGACACCTGCCAGTCCAACGACTTAGCGATCTCCATTTCCAGCTGTGTCACGGGACGCTTGCAAATACGGCGCACATCATCCCTGAACCTAGCGAATACCTGCGGCAGAACCTCCGAATCAAAACGGATCTCACCCTTCACATTTCCCTCGAAATGCTTCTGAAAGTCCTTCCAGCCTTCCTCCGTCATCGAAAAGACAACAGCATCAAGCTCCTCCTTTTTCATGCCGGTCTTCTCCAGCCCTTTCCAATAATCGTCCAGCTTTTGCCGATAGCGCACAAACTCTGCAAAATGATGCAGCCTGGATTCCTCCTCATCTGAAATATATCCCTCTTCCGTCGGATCATAAGCCGTTGATTTCTTTGGATGCAGTGCCAAATACAAATGCATGCATCCATAACCGAAATCCGTTTCAAACGTCATATCATTCACGCCTCCATAAATACATACTGCCATAATTATACACCATGCGGGAAAAAAATGTCATTTTTCTTTCCAGAGTTTACATTTTTGCTAAAACAATCTATCCATACATCACACTATAGTCCTATTTTAACAATTTTTAAACAAAAAATCCAACTTTTGTTAGTATTTTGGAACAATGTGTGTTAAAATAACCCTAGACGATTTATCTGATGGAGGTAGAAAAAATGAAAGCATCTGTTCGACGTGATATGATTTTGCAATACTTGGAAGAAAACCACCTTGGATACACAACGGATCTTTGCGCAAAGTTCGATGTCTCAGCAATGACGATTCATCGTGACTTTGAAGCGATGGCAAAGCAAGGACTTGTTACCCGTATCCGTGGCGGAGCCGCACTAAACCACGGGACTGCCGTACTCTACAGTCTTAACCTCCGCCAAACCAAGCATCCAGCAGAAAAGAAACGTATTGCGAGCTATTGTGCCAATCTTGTGCAGGAAGGCATGTCTGTCTTCATTGACTGCGGTTCGACACCAGAGCATATCGCAGAGCTTCTGCAAGCAAAACGCGGGCTGACCATCTTGACCAATTCCTTGGACACGGCTCAAATTTTAAGCCAGAATTCCGACAACCGCTTGATCATGGTGCCGGGTGTCTTTGATCCAGCGCTGCGCGGTTTCTTCGGTCCTATGGCAACAAGCTTCATGGAAAGATTCCTTGTCGATATCCTTTTCCTTGGCGCAAACGGAATTGATGCAAAATTTGGAATGACGGCTCCCAACTTTACGGATGCCGAAATGAAAAGATTTCTCCTGTCACATGCCCAAAAGGTAGTAGTGGGTGCCGACCATACAAAACTAGGCACTAGCTTCTTTGAGCAAGTCACACCAATTTCCTCGATTGATCTCATCGTAACTGACAAGGATGCTTCCCCTGAGAAGGTAAAGGAAATGCAAGACGCTGGTACAGAAGTTCATCTTGTTTAACCTATATCGTATATAAAAGAGGCGTGCCGTGCAAAGGTACGCCTTTTTTATTCCCTTGGAAAATGCAGCAAAGAAAAATGCTCCTGCCAATTTTTGGCAGGAGCATTTCATCACTCAAAAATTCAAGACAATCCTAAACCTCAGCGGAAGCATCTTCCTCCACAGGACTTTCTTCTGTCTCTGCGACCTTATCCACAACCCGCAAGTCACGATAACGGCTCATGCCAGTACCAGCAGGAATCAACTTGCCAATAATGACATTTTCCTTCAAGCCAATCAGAGGATCTACCTTCCCCTTGATAGCCGCATCGGTAAGAACACGCGTCGTTTCTTGGAAAGATGCAGCCGACAGGAAGGAATCTGTTGCCAAGGAAGCCTTGGTAATACCCAAAAGAATCGGCTTTGCTACTGCAGGATCTCCACCTTCCTCGATTGCCTTCGTATTGGCAGATTCAAAGGAATTGATGTCGATGTACTCACCCGGCAAGAAATCCGTATTGCCGGATTCTTCAATCTTGACCTTGTGAAGCATCTGACGAACCATGACCTCAATGTGCTTGTCGTTGATCTCAACACCCTGAGACTTATATACCTTCTGAACTTCATAAACCAGATAACGCTGCGTTTCACGAAGACCGCACACACGAAGAATATCATGCGGATTGACAGAACCCTCCGTCAGCTTGTCGCCCGGCTTCAAATACTGCCCAGCCTTTACGGCGATACGTGCACCGTAAGGGATAGCATACTCACGGGAATCGCCCTCATTCGGAACAATGAGGATCTTGCGCATTCCCTTCCCTGTATCCTCAATCTCGACCGTACCTTCAATCTCTGCAATAATTGCATTATGCTTCGGCTTGCGAGCCTCAAAAAGCTCCTCAACACGAGGAAGACCCTGCGTAATGTCATCACCAGCGACACCGCCCGTATGGAACGTACGCATCGTAAGCTGCGTACCAGGCTCACCAATGGACTGTGCAGCGATGATTCCGACAGCCTCACCAACCTCAACCTCAGCCTGATTAGCAAGGTCACGGCCATAGCACTTGATGCACACGCCAAACTGCGATTTACATGTCAGAACGCTGCGAATCGATACCCGCTCACGAACTGCCGCAATCTTCTTTGCCAGTGCCTCATCTACGCTGTCGTTCAAGGATGCAATCTTCTCTCCCGTTTCAGGATTGAAAATATCTTCAGCCAACACGCGGCCAACAATACGATCCTCCAAGGACTCAATGATACCATTGCCTTCTCGAATCGCTTCCACCTCAATGCCGCGAACATTGTTGTTCCGCACCTTGACTTCTTTGGCATCACTGTCAAGCATCTTCTCAATGAGTTCTTCCGTCAGGCTTTCACCCTGCGGAATTATGAGATTGCCTTCAAGGTCGATAACATCCTTGGTCACGGCTTTCCCCATCATCTCATGGAAAACGCTTTCCTTTGCTTTTTGACGGGCTGCCTCATCATCTTCACCAAGGCAGATAACCTCCGTGACCATAGCACTGCTTACTGCTGTATCAGAAATCGTAGAAGAGCCTCTGATCATGATCTCCTTGACATTATGCTCGCCAATGCTCATGAGCTCATCATCGCCAAGAACCGTATCGCATGGGAACAGGATCTCTCCTGTTTCAGGATCATGCACATTTGCTGCCAGCAAACGTCCCATCAACGTATCATTGAGCAACTCCAAGGCATCAAACGTTCCGGCAGCCAGCTTTGCCCTTTCAAGAATGAGATTTATTGTTGATACATCGCAATCGTCCTCACGAACAATGACATCCTGAGCAACGTCCACCAAGCGGCGAGTAAGATACCCGGAATCTGCTGTACGAAGTGCAGTATCGGCAAGACCCTTGCGCGCACCATGCGAAGAAATAAAGTAATCCGATACGGACAAGCCCTCACGGAAGTTTGCCGTAATTGGCAGGTCGATAATCTTTCCTGACGGATCTGCCATCAAACCACGCATACCTGCCAGCTGACGCATCTGCTGCTTGTTGCCTCGAGCACCGGAATCCGCCATCATGAAAATAGGATTGAATGCATCCATGTTATCCATCATGGCATCTGCTACATCATCTGTAGCCTT
>JAZLHW010000047.1:0-2246 GCA_045617105.1 Selenomonadaceae bacterium
GATTACCAGCTTTCCCTTCTGCCCCATGAACAGCGGAAACCACTTGCAACCCATTCTTCCTTATGTTTTAATGATAGCAATAACTCATGCAAAGGAGAATTTCAGTGAAAAAAAAACTGTTTGCCTTGTCCGCTTGTGTACTCCTTCTGCTCTTTTATCACCAATACGTCCTGCATCCGACCTATCCTTCTACAGCAGTATATTCGGAAGCAGCGCAATCATCTTCAAAAAAGATTCTCCTGATTCCCTTGGACGGAAGGCCGCCCTGCCGAAATTTTGTCCTGCAAGCAGGAAGCATTGCTGGCTATGAAATATTGCCTCCCCCCTCTGAAATACAAGATTACTACTCCCTCCCTGCCGATACGCAAAGGCTTCGGGCATGGATACAGGAAAACATCGAGGGAAGCCATGCAGTCATACTTTCCATGGATCAGCTTCTCTACGGAGGACTTCTCGCCGCCCGTGAAAAAGAAGCCCCGCCTGAAAAACAAGCAGAGCTTCTTGCCTTTCTCCGTCAGCTGCACACGGATTTCCCAAGCATACCGATTTACGCCTTCAGTATCCTGCCACGGCTGACACCGCAGGACACCATTGACGGCTACTATGAAAAACGATACCTCATGGAATATTCCAGACTGGTTGGAAAACAGCATGCTGGTCTGCCTGTCGATGAAAACGAGCTTTCCCGCCTTGCAGAAAAAATATCGCCCGAAAGCATGGAAAAATATCTTTCCCACTTTCAAGAAAGCACCTCCCTCAACCGTGAGCTTGCCATACTTGCCAAGGAAGGCACACTGGAACGCTTGATCCTCGGACAGGACGATGGAGAAAAGTACAGTATTCCCAACATAGAAAAAGAAAAACTCCAGAATTTCCTGCAAACAGAAAAAATTCCGGAAAGCAAGGTATTCCTGACACACGGAGCAGACGAGATCGCACTGACTCTGCTGGCAGAAATCAAAACAAAGGACATAAACTTCCAGCCTTGTGTCTGCGTGAAATACAACGATGAAAAAACACCCGACCGCATCATGCCCTACATGGCTGTCACCACAAGAGAAAGCACAGAAGAAAAACTTCGCATGCTCCATGCAAAACTTGCCGCTTCTCCCGAAGAAGCAGACCTCACCCTTTTCATCTCATGCAATGACAGTGACGAGGACACGCTCGCCAGCCGAAGGAACAGCCTCCATGCCTTGCAGAGCCTTTTGTCCGGCAATCACCCTCTTGCTCTCGTTGACCTCAGCAAGCACTTTCAAAAAGAAGAGACACTTCTCCCTCTTTTGATTCAAGAGGATTATCCGCTCAATACAATGATTGCCTATGCAGGCTGGAACACGACCAGCAACTCCATTGGAACAGCTCTTGCGCAAGCCCTGCTCTTCACCTCCGCCAAAAGAAACATATACAGCAAGCAGGATGCCATAAATCTTTATGCGGCAAATCTCACATTCCTGCAAAACCGCATCTTAGAAGATTCCTTCTACCTAAAAGACGTGATAGACCTTGTAAACACCAATCTCATCAAAGCAGGCTATATCAATACAGGAGACCTCGATTTGGAACACAACTACCGCTGGGCAAATGCCATGCTCCAGTCTGCTATGCAGGATCGCCTGGCTGCCTACAAACACACAAAAGCCTTCCGACAGCCTTTTCTCATCACAATACCAGAAGGAAACTTTTCACTCTGCGCCAAAGACCTGCAAGCCGACATGAGCTACCCATGGCCGAGAACCTTTGAGATCTATCTGCAAACAACACTGTTTCTTGGCGAAGTCCAATAAAAAAAACAGTGAGTTTTCTGTTACGATTACTCACTGCTTTTTAGCACACGATATTTTATTTTTTTAACATATCACACATTGGCAATAACTCTTCTTTTCCAGTTTCAGAATTACAGCTTCCTTTGAATCTCTTCCAGTTGCTTTTCCGAAAGCTTCGTATAGCTCTTTACCTTTTCCAAAGGCATTCCGTCCTTCAACAGCATCAAAGCCATTTCCAGCATGCCTTTTTCCATGCCTTTAGCAATGCCTTCTTCTATTCCTTCCGCTCTTCCCTTTTTCATTCCTTTGAGCAATCCCTCTGCCAAGCCTGCTTTATGCCCTTCTTCTATTCCTGCTTCACGTCCTTCGTCGATGGCTGCTGACAGGAAGGAACGGTAGTCTTTGATCGCTTTTTCCCGCTGTTCATATCTCATTCGGTAATCTGCACTTCCTGCGAAATAGTTCTCCGCATGGATCGCC